>CALMCD010000223.1 GCA_937863075.1 uncultured Rhodoferax sp.
AATCAATGCGGATTTTCAAAAAACAGATAATTCGTTCCGTAGTCACTGACTTCAAAATACACTTTTTTCTCACCCGAATCGGCTTGCATATTCAGATTTTCATCCAGCACGCCGTAGCCAAAACGGTAGGGACGTGCTTTGCCGTCGTCGGTTCCGGCGGCGGTGGAGAGTTTGTCGATTTTCAAGAAACGCCGCACCACCTTATCGCCCGCGTAGATTTCTAGCACGCCGTTCGTTCCCGTCCAATTTTGAACGCCGCGACTGATTTTATTTTGCTGTTCTTGCGTACACGACGCAAGCAAAGATACCGCAAAAACGGCTGCAACGCCCGCCCATACGGTACGGGTAGATCGTGGTTTCATCGTAAACATGGCTTCGTTTCCTTTTCGTTACCGAGGGGGTTGAGGGATTAAACCGTGCGTTGGCGCAAGGCTTCGTACAAGCATACGCCACTGGCGACCGATACGTTCAAACTTTCGACCGCACCGCGCATGGGGATGCTCACCAGCGCATCGCAGGTTTTGGCGGTAAGTTGACGCATTCCCGCACCTTCCGCGCCCAGCACCAGCGCGACGGGGATTTTCAAATCGGTTTGGTAGAGCGTGGAGGTTGCCGCATCGCTTGTGCCAATCACCCAAATACCGCGTTCTTTGAGTTCATTCAACGTGCGTGCCAAATTGGTCACCATGAAATACGGAACGGTTTCCGCCGCGCCGCTTGCCACCTTCGCTACGGTGGCGTTAATGCCCGCCGCGTGGTCTTTGGGCGCGATGACGGCGTGCGCTCCGGCTCCATCCGCCACACGCAAACACGCCCCGAGATTATGCGGATCGGTAATTCCGTCCAGCACCAGCAGCAGCGGGACGGTGTTCGCAGCTTCCAATTCTTCCAGCAGTTCATCGAGCGAATGGCGTTGTTCGACCGCCTGCACGCGCCCGACAATCCCTTGGTGACCGTGGTTACCGCAGAGCTTGGCAAGCCGCATTCCATCGGCTTCGGTGAGGGTGATATGGGATTCTTTGGCACGCTCCAAAAACTGGCGCATACGGGCATCGCGCCGCGTGGGGTCAAAGAATAGTTCGAGGATAGATTGCGGCGCTGTTTTCAAGCGCACGCCCAAGGCATGAAAGCC
>CALMCD010000224.1 GCA_937863075.1 uncultured Rhodoferax sp.
GTTGTTATCGTTGTTGATATTGTCCAAGAACAAAATACCCGGCTCGGCAAAATCGTAGGTGGAGCGCATGATGGTGTCCCACAAATCCCGTGCGGGCAGGGCTTGGTAAACCCATTTACCGTCTTCGCGCTGGTACGCACCTTTGTCGATCAGCGCTTGACCGGGTTCGGCGCGGTGAACCAATTCCCATTTTTCATCGGCTTGCAGGGCGTGCATGAAGGCATCGGTTACGCCCACCGACACATTGAAATTATTCCAACGCCCGGGCGTGCGTTTGGCGGTGATGAACTCTTGAACATCGGGATGGTCAATCCGCAACACGCCCATTTGTGCGCCACGCCGTGCGCCCGCGCTCTCCACGGTGGAGCAGGATTGGTCGAACACATTGATGTAGCTACAAGGCCCTGAAGCCATCGAAGCCGTTCCCTTAACACCCGCACCGCGTGGGCGAATGCGGGAAAAATCGTAGCCCACACCACCGCCACGGCGCATGGTTTCGGCGGCTTCGCGCAGGGCTTCGTAGATGCCGGGAAAACCTTCATCATCGACACCTTGAATGCAATCGCCCACGGGCTGCACAAAGCAATTGATGAGCGTGGCTTGAATTGAAGTGCCAGCCGCACTCATGATGCGCCCAGCGCCAATCGCGCCAGCGTAGAGGTTTTGCAAGAACAGGTTTTCGTAATGCGGGCGTTTCGATTCCTCTTCAACCGATGCCAAGGCACGCGCGACGCGAGCGAACAAATCGTCGGCGCTGGTCTCGCCGGGCTTGAGGTATTTTTCAACCAGAACATCGTAGCTAATGGGTTGCATGGTGGTCGCAGTGTGAATGGCAGAGGGGATAGAGTCGCGTTTCATTTTTTGTTTTTAGCGGTTCTTTGAAGGGGAGATGATGTCGGAAAAGCCCCCGATTGTGCCAAGATGCCCTCATTTCATTGCCTATTTTTTGGGCATTTTGCCCTCAAAAATGATAGGACTTTTCCCCAAAGTTGACCCGCTCCGCGCCACCATTGCATGGACGGCTATCAATTTCGTAGCCAAAAAAAATTCCAAAATTTCCGTTTGGGGATGTAACTTGATCCATTCATGCAATACCCGTATTTTTACAAGTCACGCGGGAGTGAGATGCCCTTTGGTCAGCTCTTGCAGCTTTTCCCGCAGCGTGGTCATGCCGCCGGAGACGTAAATCCAGTTGCCGTTACTGTTGGCGGCTTTCACCGAATCGGTCACCGAATGGCGAATGAAATCGGTCATTTGCACCACGTAATCGTTGGTTTTTGCCAGTGATTTGAGTTGTGGCCCTGCTCCGGCATCGGATGGAATGAAGTGCAGTTTCAACAATCGAAATTCACTCTTAATCATATGCGCCTGCCCGGGCTTCAGTCCGACGATGGTCACACTCAGGTTTTTGCGCTGCGGGGCAGCAGAGGGCTTTACTTCTGCAAGCGGCCGAATTTTTTC
>CALMCD010000225.1 GCA_937863075.1 uncultured Rhodoferax sp.
AGATACGGAGTTGTTATGCACAAAATGGCCAAAGTTTTTTGTATTGCCAATCAAAAAGGCGGGGTGGGCAAAACCACCACCACCGTCAATCTGGCAGCAGGTTTGGCAACCATGGGGCAGCGTGTGTTGATGATTGACCTCGATCCACAAGGCAATGCTACGATGGGTTCGGGGGTGGATAAGCGCACATTGAAAACATCGGTTTACGATGTATTGCTGGAATCCACCACCATCGCCCAAGCACGGGTGCAAAGCCCCAAGCTGCAAGAGGCACAATGCAGTTACGACATCGTGGGTGCGAATCGGGAACTCTCGGGCGCGGAGGTGGAGTTGGTCGGGTTGGAGCGGCGTGACCAGCGATTGAAAGCCGCCATCGCCCAAGTCGCTAGCGAATACGATTTTGTGCTGATCGATTGTCCACCCAGCCTGTCTATGCTCACGCTCAATGGATTGTGTGCAGCGCATGGCGTGATTGTGCCCATGCAGTGCGAATACTTTGCGCTGGAAGGGGTGACGGATTTGCTCAATACCATTCGGCAAATCAAGGCGAATATGAATGACTCCTTGCAAATCATCGGCTTGCTGCGGGTGATGTTTGACCCGCGCACCACGCTGCAAAAGCAAGTGAGCGAGCAGTTGAAAACCCACTTTGGTGACAAAGTGTTTGATACCACCATCCCCCGTAATGTGCGTCTGGCAGAAGCGCCCAGCTACGGAATGCCCGGTGTGGCCTTTGATCGCCATTCCAAGGGTGCACAAGCCTTTGTCGCGTTTGCACAGGAAATGGTGGCACGGGTGGCTCGCATTGAATCCGTAGAATGAACCGCATGACATCGCTTTTTTTGGCAGGCTGGCACAATGCAGGTGAAGTTCCCAGCGGCTGTATTCGCATAGAACAAGCCGATTGGGTACGCCCATTGCGCGGTGATTGGATGATTCAATTGGAAGAAGCAGTATTGCGTATTCCCACCTCGGTGGAACTGGTGGCGCATGGTTTGGGCTGCATTTTGGTGGCAGCGTGGGCGAGTCATTCGCAGAATGCCCAGCGGGTCACGGCGGTCACGTTGTGGGAGCCGGATGATACGGAGCGGGATGATCGGCGGCGTTTGCTCAAAAGCTGGTCACCGATTCCGATGCAGCGTTTACCCTTTCCCAGCACCGTGCGCAGCAGTCCGCACAATCCGTATTGCACCGTAGAACGTGCGCAATGTTTAGCCCATTCGTGGGGCAGTGTTTTTCATGGCGACTAATTATGGCAACTAAAAAACCCAA
>CALMCD010000226.1 GCA_937863075.1 uncultured Rhodoferax sp.
ATTAAACAACCGCTCGCCTTGGTGCAAAATTTCTTGAATGCCTGTGCCGCAACGGGTTTGTTAGTAGAAGAAAAAATAGATACCGTGCCTATCAATACCGAAATCACCCCCATTCAAACCCAGCCAAGCAATCCAGCAATAGCCAATGGGAAAAGCGATTTATTCGCTGCCTTGCTCAATAAACTCAGGGGGGGCAAAACATGGGTCAAGCCTGTTTAAAACTGGTTTTTAGTGGCCCTGTAGGAGCGGGAAAAACTACTGCGATGCAGCAGATTAGTGAGATTCCCCCCGTACAAACCGACAAGGCCATGACGATAGGGGAAACCGATAGCAAAAAAACCACTACGGTAGCATTCGATTACGGTGAGATAACCCTGTTTGATGACTGCAAGGTTTTATTATTCGGAACACCTGGGCAGCGCTACTTTGATTATATGTGTCATATTGCAGCGCGTGATGCGGCGGGCATCATTTTATTATTGAATGATACCGATACCGATCCGGCCACTGATTTGGATTATTTTATCCAGCTATACGCTGAATATGCTAAAACAGGAGCTCTGGTCATTGGTATAACGCATGTTGAAAATTTATCCATTGACGATCCTCTCGAACGATATCATCAATGGTTAATGGAAAAAGGGTTGGTTTTACCTATTTTTGCCGTCGATGCACGCGAGCGTGATGACGTGATTTTAATGATTGAGGCACTCATTGCTTCTTTGGAGTTTAACCTATGACATTTCAACCTCGTTTTGACCCCGTTCAAGTTGCAAAATATAACTACATATTGATGGAGTTTGCAAAAGATAATCCCAATATTAATATCTTGTGCGTAGCAACGGTAGATGGTTTTGAAGTTACCAGTTATTCCGATGGTATTGTTGGGAGCCATGGCAGAGTGGCTGCAATAGCCAGCTCCATGCACGCGCTGGGTAATGTCATTAATACCGAAGTCGGCTTAGGGGATTGTCAAAATGTATTCGTAGAAGGTACCATGGGTAAAGCTATTTTATTGGCAATACCCGATGCAGAAAACAACAAAGTGCTTATTGTGAGTGCGCGAGCAAGCACCAACTTGGGGATGTTGCTAACCACCGCCAAAATATGCTGTCAAAATCTTGCGGAAGTAGGTTAAATTTTTCGATAAAATAACCGGTAGGTGGTATTTCACCTGTTAATTCATTCTATGAATTATCTTAACCTTTGTAAGGAGATATTGATATATGTCAACAAAACTGGATACGATCTGCACTAGCTTAATGCGTGATATGAACGAGGCCATTGGCGTGGCGGTAGTGGATTTGAGTTCGGGGCTGATGCTCTCGGTCGCGCACAATGCACCTTACCTCACCCAAAGCTATCTGGATGCAGTGGCGGCGGCGGCGGTTGATATGTTTCGCGGTAAAACCATCACCACGGTGGAAAAATTGCTGGGTGCACATCGCGGCGCACCTGTCAGCAATACCATTAAAGAAGTGCAAATGACCACCGATCACACCTACCACTTCATGGTAACCGTGCCCAACAAACCCAACGCATTGGTGGTGTTGATTACATCCCGCCGTGCGAATCTGGGCATGGGTTGGAGCAATCTGCGTTCTGCGTTGGTTGATATTGCACCCCTTTGTCCCTGATTCTGTTTCCAAAAATCGCACTACCCACCCGCACCATGGTGGAGCCGCTGGCAATAGCGGCTT
>CALMCD010000227.1 GCA_937863075.1 uncultured Rhodoferax sp.
AAGGCATAAAAGACCCCCACCGAATCCGCGAGTTTATTGCGGCGGTGCGGGCGGCGGATGACACATCTCGTTAAAGAACTTCCGTTAAAGAATCATGGAAAAATCTTGGAAAGACGCTATCAAGAAAGTGCTGGCAGAATCGGCAACCCCGCTGCATTACACCGAGATTGCCGAGCAAATCCTATCGCGCGGTTATTTCACCACCGATGGGGCAACGCCTGCAACAACCGTAAATTCACGGCTTGCTACTTCTATCAAATATGAAGGTGATAAATCCCCTTTTGTTCGAGTAGGAGCGGGTTTATTTGCCCTTAAAAACGTTGTTGATGCCTTACCAGCAGAGCCGGAGATCAATGCAACGCTATCCGAATCGATCATCCACTCGTTTGGTATGTACTGGCAACGGGATTTGGTCGTATGGCGCAATGACCCGAAGCTATTTGGCAAGCAGCAAGCGGCATCCAGAGAGGTGGATTTCAACAAGCAAAAGGGAATTTACGTTCTGTACGATCACCACACAGTGGTTTATGTTGGGCGATCGGTCGATCGTCCTTTAGGTAAACGCCTGTATGAACACACTGTTGATCGTCTCGGTAGCCGTTGGAATCGTTTTTCATGGTTTGGTTTGCTGGATGTGGCAGAAGATGGCAGCCTACGCGAAATGGTGCTGAATATCTCTACCGCTAACCTGATTGCGACATTAGAGGCTTTGTTGATTGAAGCATTAGAGCCGCCGCAAAACCGCAAGCGGGGCGATGATTTTTCGGGAATGGAATACATTCAAGCCATAGACCCCGAATTGAAAGAGCGCGAAATTCAAAATACGCTGCGCTCGATTGAACGCAAACTGCGGGGCGGGGCATAAAATTTGGTAGCAATAGAATATGAATAAACTAATACTTGGCGATAATTTAGAAATTATGCGCAGCATGGCAGAAGAATCGGTGGATTTAATTTATTTAGACCCACCATTTTTCAGTAATCGCAATTATGAAGTTATTTGGGGCGATGATGGTGAAGTTCGCAGTTTCCAAGATCGTTGGGCTGGCGGAATGGATCACTATATTGCTTGGCTCAAAGAGCGTGTAGAAGCGATGTTTCGCTTATTAAAGCCGACTGGTAGTATTTTTCTTCATTGCGATTGGCATGCCGATGCTTATATTCGTGTTGATATTTTAGATAAAATTTTTGGCGCGTCTAATTTCAGAAATCATATTGTTTGGAAACGTACCACGGGAAGTAATAGTTCGGTACACCATGCCAAGCAATTTGGTAACATGTTTGATAGTATTTATTTTTATTCTAAATCAAATGAATGGACTTATGAGCAGCTTTATAGCTTTGATGATCCGAATTACCTTCATTACATAGAAACCAATTTTTCATCTGAAGATGAGAACGGTAGGAAGTTCCGCAGTGCCGATTTATCTAATCCCGCGCCGCGCCCTAATTTGATGTATGACTACAAAGGATATAAGCATCCTAAAAATGGTTGGGCTATTTCCAAGGAAAAAATGGAACTTTGGGATAAAGAGGGCAGACTTCTTTTTCCAGAAAATAAAAATGGAAGGATTCGTCGAAAAGTTTTTCTGGATGAGTTAAAAGGAAAACCCATACAAAATATGTGGGACGATATTTCGATGGTTACTGCCACTTCAAAAGAGCGTATAGGTTATCCCACTCAAAAACCAGAAGCCTTATTGGAGCGTATTATTCAATCTGCTAGCCATGAAGGTGATGTCATATTCGATCCCTTCATGGGCGGCGGAACGACTATTGCTGTTGCCGACAGGTTGAATCGCCAATGGATAGGTATTGACCAGTCCGTGCAAGCCGTTAAGGTTACTGAGTTTCGATTGAATCGCCAACAAGATTTATTGAGTAAACCGTTTACCGTTCAACTACATAAATACGATTACGACGTATTACGCTACAAAGATGCTTTTGAATTTGAAAAATGGATTATCCAACAAATGGGTGGCGTACCTAATACCAAGCAACGGAATGATTTAGGATTAGATGGAAAATCTGCTGATGGCTCTCCTATCCAAGTGAAGCGTTCTGAAAATATCGGACGTAATGTTGTAGATAATTTCAAGTCTGCAATTGAGCGTTCGGATAAAAAGCGTTATAACAAAGCTATTGCGAATAAATCTTCCGTCGGAACCATTATTGCTTTCTCCTTTGGAAAGGGCGCA
>CALMCD010000228.1 GCA_937863075.1 uncultured Rhodoferax sp.
CCGCTCGCGTGTCATACGTTGACAGCTTGATTGTGGTGGTCATGGTCTTCTTTCAGGTAGTTCGGTTCGCCCGCTTTTGGGCGAAGGTCAAAGTGCGGTCAAGCGCCCCGACAATCCGGTGCAGCACAGGCACGTTGGCAAAGTCAAAGCGCGTACACCATTGGTTTTTGGTGCAAATGGCATCGACATACGAGAGGGTGTAAGTACCGGGCTTATTGCCGTTCATTTCGCGCATTTCGGCTAATTGCTGGTGGACTTTGGCGACAAGCGCTTGCTTCTCGGCAGCAACTCGCCCGCGCTTTTTTCCGTCCGCATTCGCGCCTTTTGGGTCAATTGCCCCAAGGCTCGTGAGGTAGTCATTAACGACACCGAGCTGCTCCAGCGTGCAGTCCTTGGTGCTATGGTTTCCGGTGCGGGCGAACAGCATGGCGCGGTAGTCTTCATCCTGCATATTCAACTGGCGCTGCTTGGTGCGCACAGCGATGATTGCGGCTTTCTTTTTTTGATCGTCCATATCTATGCTCCTTCCAATACCACTGACTCAACATCAATCACATCGCCCCGTTTTGGGCGCTGCAAAGTCAATGCAAGCGGCTCTTTTGATTTTGATTTGGTGACTTTTTGCGCGTTAGAAACAACGGGGGCTTTACAGCCCACATCCTTAATTACGTTCCAGTAAACTGTTGCTTTAGGGTCACGCTGTTGGCGACGCACAATGTTCATCCGCTCCAATCCATTGAGGTATCCATTCAGTGTGTTACGGGCATTTACATCGGTTCCATCTGTGACGATTTCTACGATTTCATCAACCGTAAAACGGCTTGGATAAATGCGCATGACCCTCCACGCACGATGCCGAATGTTGGTTTTCTTGGGTTGCAACGGACTATTGGGTGTCATTGCCAACTCCTTCCAGTTTGAAGTTTTTGGGGTTCTTGCAGCACGTTTGGCAAGCACGCCATTGGTCGAGTACGTCATATCCGGTGTTTGAAACTTGCACCCACGTCAGCTTTGCATTACCAGCGCACTCACCTTGGCTGATGTCTTTTTTCTGATGGGGGCATTCCACGCGACCCTTTCCAAATTGGTCGAAAATTACGTCCATGAACTCTTGGCTCATCGGTGATTT
>CALMCD010000229.1 GCA_937863075.1 uncultured Rhodoferax sp.
GAAATCGGCTTCGGCATGGGCGATGCCACCGCGCATATCGCCAAGGTGTTGCCCGATGTGAATTTTTTATGCTGCGAAGTGCATGAACCCGGTGTGGGCGCGTTGCTGAAACGGGTGGGTGAGGAAAATATCCAAAACATCCGCATTTGCGCCCATGATGCGGTGGAGGTGATGGAAAACATGCTGCCCGAACAAGGGCTAGACGGCATCCACATTTTCTTCCCCGACCCGTGGCATAAAACCAAGCACAATAAACGCCGCTTGATTCAAACGCCGTTTGTCGCCAAACTGGTGAAACGCTTGAAACCCAACGGCTATTTGCATTGCGCCACCGATTGGGAACCCTACGCCCAACAGATTTTGGAAGTATTAAGCGCCGAGCCTCTGCTGTGCAACCCCGCGCTCACACAACATCCCGAATTAAAAGGCTACGCCCCCAAACCCGACTATCGCCCGCTGACCAAGTTTGAAAAGCGCGGTCTGCGTTTAGGGCATGGGGTGTGGGATTTGGTGTTTCAGCGGCACCCCGCCTGAGCCGTTTCCTGCGTCCAATAGCTGGGTAAACCAGCGGTAAATGTGCTGACATCGGTGGCAAAGAAGCCCGCGAATTTGCGTTGGCGGGCAACGGTGGCGGCTTCTTGCATCTGCGCTTGGGTTGCCTTTAACGCCATGATCCAGCTTTGGGATGCAAATTCGTCCAACCACGCGGGCAGGCTGTTGGCGGTGTAGTTCGACCAAGGGGCTTCGTACACCACGATTTCTACATTCGGCACAATCGAGAAATAGGCTTTATCCGGTGCTGCGCCCGGGTTCAGCATAAAACGGCGGCTGGAATTTTTGGCATACGCGGTTTGCAGCACGGTGCGGTAATACGGCAAATCGGCGGCGAGGGCGGAAACTTCATCCAAGAAATAATCTTCCACCCCGTAGAGCTTGCTCCATGCTTCCATATCCGCTAACACGGCACTGCTGCTGCGTGTTCCGTAGCTGGTGTAAACGTAGCCTTTTACGCGGTGTCCGGCGGCGCGTGCGGCTTGAATGGTGGCCACAAATTGTGAATCAACCGCCGTTCCGGGGCCAGTATTCACATTGGCGATGGCGATGAGCGGCGTGGTATTTTTGGTGAGCGTCGTCCACGCGGCTTTGGTTGCATAAAAATACGCCGGAACGACCATTTGCGTGCAGACTTGGTTCACGGTTGACGATGTACCACCGCAATTCGCGGCACGGGCAGCGGGTAAAAGGCTGGCGGTCGTACCGAGCGTAAGCAGTTGATAACCCAACGCTCCACCAATAGCGACTACATTGCCCTCACCCACTCCAAACAATACCCCCGTATTCGGATAAGCGCGGAAAGAGTACGCCGTACCCAAGGCTTGGGTGGGTTGTTGGGCGGGAGATAACACGCTGGGGACGAGCGATTCTGCCCAGTCCATCAGGCAATCGGCATCGTTGGTATAGGCTTGCGCTCCCACCGCACCAAGGCAACAAGTCAGCGCCACAGCAAGGCGGCGAAAGGTGTGGCGGAGGGGTTTACGAGGCATGGATAATCTCCCAATCAGTTTTT
>CALMCD010000230.1 GCA_937863075.1 uncultured Rhodoferax sp.
TGGGTGTTTGACCCCGCGAGCATGACCGTGAAATCGCAGCCCGTTGAACTGGGTGCGCCCGATGGGGATTCGGTCATCGTCAAAAGCGGTTTGCAAGCAGGGATGCAGGTTGTGGCGGCGGGGGTGCATGTATTGAATGCGGGGCAGAAGGTGACCGTTTATCAAGATAAATACAAAAAACCGACTAATCCTCCTGCAACGCCCGCCAGTTCTGCATCCGCAGCTACTGAAACTGTAGCGAAGTGAGGCACAGCATGAAAGATAAACATCTACACCCTGAAAAGGGTTTTAACCTTTCGCGCTGGGCGATTAACCATGCACCATTGACGCGGTTTTTGATGGTCGTGCTGATGATTCTGGGCGCGAGCGCGTTTTTTCAACTGGGGCAGGATGAAGACCCGCCGTTTACCTTTCGCATGATGGTGGTACGGTCGTTCTGGCCGGGGGCGACGGCGCAGCAAATGGCGGAGCAAGTCGCGGATAAGGTCGAACGCACCCTGCAAGAAGTGCCGAATGCCGACAAAATCCGCACCTTTGTGAAACCCGGTGAAGCCACTACGCTGTTTCAGGTGAAGGATTTCACCCGTTCGGCGGAAGTGGGCAATATCTGGTACACCGTGCGCAAAAAAATTGGCGATTTGAAACCCACCCTGCCCACTGGCGTGCAAGGCCCGTTTTTCAATGACGAGTTTGGCGATGTGTTTGGCGTGATTTACGCGCTGGAAGCACAAGGCTACTCGCCCGCTGAAATCAAAGTGTTTGCCGACAATATCCGCCAGCGTCTTTTACGCGTGCCGGATGTGAATAAAGTCGAGCTGATGGGCGTGCAGGATGAAAAAATCACCGTTGAAATCTCGCAAAAACGCCTCGCTGCGATGGGTTTGGATTTGAACCAAGTCATCGCCGCGCTGGGGCAACAAAATGCGGTTGAAAACGGTGGCGCGGTGCAAACCACCAGCGATATGGTGCAACTGCGCGTAACGGGGCAACTGGAAGCCGAGGAACAACTCCGCGCCATGCCGATTCGTGGCGCTTCGGGTAACCAGTTGCGCTTGGGTGACATTGCAACCATCCAACGCACCTACATCGACCCGCCCGTGACCAAAATCCGCCACCAAGGGCAGGAGGTGATTGCGATGGGCATTTCCATGTCCAAGGGCGGCGACATCATCGTGCTGGGCAAGGCGTTGGACAGCGTAACCCAGCAAATCGAATCGACGCTGCCCGTCGGCGTGCGTTTGACCAAGGTGCAGTTTCAACCCGCAGCGGTGGCTAAATCGGTCAATGAATTTTTAGCGGTGCTGGTGGAAGCGATTACGGTGGTGCTGGCGGTGAGCTTCCTCAGCCTCGGTTTGCATCGGCGCGAGGGGGTTAATTTGCCGTGGTTCCGCCGCTATTATTTGGATACCCGCCCCGGGCTGGTGGTGGCGATTACGATTCCGCTGGTGCTGTCGATTACCTTCTTGGGAATGCACTACTGGGGCATTGGGCTGCACAAAATTTCACTGGGTTCGCTCATTATTGCGCTGGGCTTGTTGGTGGACGATGCCATCATCGCCGTGGAAATGATGGTGACCAAGATGGAAGAGGGTTACGACAAAGTGCGTGCCGCCACCTTCGCCTACGAAATCACCGCGATCCCGATGCTGACGGGTACGCTGATTACGGCGGTGGGTTTTTTGCCGATTGGTGTGGCGCGTTCAACCGTCGGTGAATACACCTTTGCGATTTTTGCCGTGACCGTGATGGCGCTGGTGTTGAGCTGGATTGTTTCGGTTTACTTTGTGCCGTATTTGGGTACGCGCTTATTGAAAATCAAACCCCACCATGCCGCCAATGCGGGGCAACACCTCTACAACACGCCGTTTTACAACCGTTTCCGCCGCATGGTGAACTGGTGCGTGGAACACCGTTGGCTAACCATCGGCATCATGCTGGGCGTGTTTGCGCTGGGTATGGCTGGGATGAAGAAAGTGCAGCAGCAGTTCTTCCCTGATTCGATTCGGGTGGAAGTGTTGGTGGATGTGTGGTCGCCAGAAGGAACGAGTTTTGCCGCCAATGAAGCCATCACCAAACGTATCGAAGCCCGTTTGCTGCAAGAAGAGGGCGTGGAGCGGGTAACGACATGGGTCGGTTCGGGTGTGCCGCGCTTTTATCTGCCGTTGGATGCGATTTTTCCGCAATCGAACGTCTCGCAGATTATTGTGATTCCCAAAGATTTATCGCTGCGTGAACCGCTGCGGGCGCGTCTGCCAGCGGTGTTGGCGCAAGAGTTCCCTGAAGTGCGGGCGCGGGTGAAATTCCTGCCCAATGGCCCGCCCGTGGTGTATCCCGTGCAATTCCGCGTGGTGGGTACTGACCCTACCGTGTTGCGCCCCTTGGCGGACAGCGTGAAAGATGTGATGCGTGCCAGCCCCAATACGCGCGGCGTGAACGATAACTGGAACGAATCGGTGAAAACCGTGCGGCTGGAAATCGACCAAGCCAAAGCCCGCGCCTTGGGTGTGAGCAGCCAAAGCATCGCGCAAACCCTGAAAACCACTTTCACCGGTATGAATATCGGACAGTTCCGCGAGGGCGATAAGCTCATCGACATCGTGCTACGGCAACCGCAAGAAGAACGCAATACGCTGTCCCAGCTTGCCAATGCGTATGTGCCAACAACGAGCGGGAAAGCGATTCCGCTGAACCAAATCGCGCAACCCGTCTTAGGCTGGGAACCCGGTGTGATGTGGCGTGAAAACCGCAATTACGCGATCACCGTGCAATCCGACATCATCGAAGGCTTGCAAGGCGCGACCGTTACGGCGGAATTACTGCCCGCTCTGCGTGCAATCGAAGCCCAATGGCACGCCAAGGGCATGACCGATTACCGCATTGAAGTGGCGGGTACGGTGGAAGAAAGCAGCAAGGGTTCGTCCTCCATCGCGGCAGGTATTCCTATCATGCTGTTTTTCACCTTCATGCTGCTGATGTTGCAATTACACAGCTTTAGCCGCGCCATGCTGGTATTTTTGACGGGGCCGCTGGGCATTGCGGGGGTGGCGATGGCCTTGCTGGTGTCGGGTCGTCCGTTTGGATTCGTGGCATTGCTGGGCGTGATTGCCTTGATGGGGATGATTCAACGCAATTCGGTGATTTTGATCGACCAAATCGAACAAGACCGCGCCGCAGGTGTTCCGGCATGGGATGCGATTGTGGAATCGGCAGTACGCCGCCTGCGCCCGATTGTGCTGACGGCAGCGGCGGCGGTATTGGCGATGATTCCTTTAAGCCGCTCGGTATTCTGGGGGCCGATGGCGGTAGCGATTATGGGTGGCTTGATCGTCGCCACCGTACTCACGCTACTCGCCCTGCCCGCCATGTACGCGGCTTGGTTTAAGGTGAAGCGGGAGTAA
>CALMCD010000231.1 GCA_937863075.1 uncultured Rhodoferax sp.
AATTGGTGGCTCATGGGCGGAGATACCGATTTCTTATGACACTGCATTTTGTGACCTGCGTCAGCCAGATGGATGTGCTGAATCGTTACCTTTTGACTTCCCCTTGTTTGCAGCGTGGTGGGTATCCACTCACGGCGCGTTTCAATGCACGATCCGCAGCCGAAGCCTTCAACGCCGCTATGCGAGCTGCCGGTGATGCAACATGGTTGGTGTGGGTGCATCAAGATGTGGTGTTGCCACGGGGCTGGGATACCCAATTTCTGAAAGCACTGGAATTGGCACAAACACAATTCCCCCACATGGCTGTGGCGGGTGTGTACGGTGTGTCGGGTGCGGGTGCATCATTGCGCCGTGCAGGGCATGTGCTGGATCGTGGAATGCTATTGAAAGAGCCGACACCATTGCCATGCACAGTCGATAGTTTGGATGAATTGTTGTTTGCCGTGCGGGTGGACAGTGGTTTGCAGCTAGACCCCGCCCTCGGTTTTGATTTTTACGCCACCGATATTATTTTGCAGGCACAAGCGCGTGGCTTGCAGGGTGTCGCAGTAGATGCGTATTGTGAGCATTGGTCGGATACGCCAACCGATGGTGTGTTATCGGAAAGACTTTTACAACGTGTAGGAGCGAGTGGCGCACAATTTGAGCAAAAATGGCAACACCGTCTGCCCGTTGCCACTGCGTGTTTTGAAATTCACCAAGTGGGCGATGTCGGGCGTTTCATTGAACACCTCCGCCACGCATAATGTTTGCTTCTCTTCGCTCTCTTTTTCATCGATTGTTTCACCGCTTGCTGCGCTGGTTGCACCATGTCGATTACGCCTATTGCTTGCCGTTTTTGGCACGGTTACCCGTTCCAATATCGTTTGCGATTGGACGGGTGCGCGGTAAGCTGAATGCGGCGTTGGGGCGGGATTGGCGCTCGGTAGCCTTGGGAACGCGGCATATTTTGCGTATGAGTTTGGATGGCTATAGCAAGATACCATTGCCATCGAACCACGTACAGCAGATGGAATGGGTACGCGAACGGTTCGAGATTGAATCGCGTGAAGAGCTAGAAGGATGTTGGGTTGCAGCGCATCGTTTGCATAAATTGTCATGCACTTATGAAAAACTGGAATTGTTGCAACAGCGCAGCAATGTGCCTGGCGGTTTGGTATTGCTGACTCCGCACATGGAAAGCTTTTTGCTCGGTATCGCGTTCTTAGGACAGGTGACGGGTGGGCGTGTGAATTCGATGTCGTCAGCGGTTTCTAAAGACCCGCGTTTAGACCCCGCAGTAGCACAGCACTTTGATCGCAAATACCGAGGGTTGGAGCATTATCTGAATGGTGGATCGGTACTGGATCGGGAAGTAGGATTGCGTCCGTTTTACCGTATGTTGGAACGGCACGAAACCTTGGTGGTACTGGCAGATGCGCCCGTCACCCCACAGGGTGCAGCGATGGAAGTCGATTTTCTGGGTGGGATGCGTGAGTTGGCGGGAGGTGCTTTACGCCTAGCGCAGCATACCCACAGTCATTTGGGTGGGTTTATTTGCCGCTCTAAGGGCATGGGGTGCTACAGCATTGAGTTTTGTGAATTAGGTTCCGCTGACGATCCAGAAACTATTGCCAGAATTTACCGTTATTTTTCCGAGGCTATTTTGGCGGAACCCGGAAAATGGTGGGCAGCCGATATGCTTCCCCATATGCCACTTAAATCGCGGTCGCATATTTTGCAGCATCATTTTTAGGAGTTTCAGGGTATGGAAATTTTGTTTGTTTGCGATCCGCTGGAATCGTTCCAAATCTACAAAGACAGCACATTCACCATGATGCGTGAGGCGCATCGGCGGGGGCATACTATTGCGGTATGCGAACCCCGTCATTTATCGTGGGAGCGTGGTGGGATGGTGCAGGCCGAAGTACGCTGTGTCACCATTCACGAAGATACGCCTAATTGGTTCAAAGTTCATAGCACAGTATATAAGCCAATCAAGGATTACAGCGCCATTGTGATGCGAAAAGACCCGCCGTTTGATAGCGAGTATTTCTACGCCACACATTTATTGGAACAAGCCGAGCGTGAGGGTGCAAAGGTTTTTAACAAGCCGCGTGCGCTGCGTGATCACCCAGAAAAATTGGCGATTTTGGAGTTTCCCGAATACATCAATCCCACTCTAGTCACGCGCGATGCCGAAGCCATTAAACGCTTCCATGCCGAACACCGTGACATCATCCTGAAACCACTGGATGGCATGGGGGGTATGGGAATCTTTCGGGTGAAGGAAGATGGTTTGAATTTGGGCGGCATCATCGAAACCCTGAACCGTGACGGGGCGCAAACCGTGATGGTGCAAAAATTTCTGCCAGCCATCGCCGAAGGAGATAAGCGCATCCTTGTGATTGGTGGCAAGCCCGTGCCTTACAGCTTGGCACGTATTCCGCAGGGTGGGGAAGTGCGGGGTAATCTGGCAGCTGGCGGTAAAGGTGTGGCGCAGCCCTTGACGGCTTCTGACCGTGCGATTGCGGAGGCATTGGCTCCGATTCTGTTTGGTCGGGGGCTGCTGCTGGTTGGGCTGGATGTGATTGGCGATAAGCTCACCGAAATCAACGTTACCAGCCCGACCTGCTTCCGTGAGATTACCGACCAAACCGGATTGGATGTTCCGGCTATGTTCCTTGATGCGTTGGAATCGGCTGTTGCTGCGGCTACTTCTTCGCAGGCTTGACCACGGTCAGACCCATAATCATCCAGTCCTGAATGCCGCCCCGATACCACTTGATTTTGTGGGCGGGGTAGCCCATGCTGAGGAGTTGGCGAATGGTGGTAGGCGATTGTCCGCACCAAGGGCCATTGCAATAAAACACCAACGTCTTGGCAGAAGCAAAATTCCACAATGCACCCACGCGGTAGACGGAAAACAGGTCTTCCATCATCTCGGCCATTTTCTCGGGCGTGGTGTGTTGGGGGTGGAGTTGCTGCCAAGGGATATTCACGGCGCTGGGGATTTGTCCGAGGCGTTCAATCCATTCCGGTTCGCGCGAATCAATCAACAAGGTGTGGGGGTCAGCACGGCGTAGGGACTCAATCACTTCCACCTCACCCCACGTTTCTACTCCAGAACCCAGCGTGATCGGCTGGATGCAGTACGGTGGGCAGGGGCGGGAGGTGAGCGCCATATCCGGCTCCACCATCGCAAAATTATCGGGGTTGCGTTCAATGCGAACGGCTTTCCCGCCGTGCTGTACTTCAATAAAGGAAAGGTTGGCGGTAATGCCAACAGGCTGGTCGTCCGCCCAAACGTGAGGGGTATAACATGCGGCGGTACAAGCAACCGTAGTCAACAGTGTGCGAATAAATGGAAACATGATGAGACTCCAAGTGGTGCGCTTTACAATGCAGTGATCGTTCGATGATTTTCTCTGTGCATCTTTGCGCGTTTTTTGTATTTTGTGGAGTTTACTGTGTTTATCTCTTCTGCTTTTGCCCAAACTGCCCCTGCTGCTGCTGGTGGGGATCTCCAATCTTCGTTCATGAACATGCTGCCTTTGCTGCTGATGTTCGTTGTGTTGTATTTTGTGATGATCCGTCCCCAAATGCGCAAACAAAAAGAACACCAAGCAATGGTTTCCGCTTTGGCAAAAGGCGATGAAGTAGTGACTGCGGGCGGAATTTTGGGCAAAGTGACCAAGTTGGGCGATGATTTTCTGGGTTTGGAAATTGCCAATGGCGTTGAGGTGCAAATTCAGCGTAACGCAGTGATGCAGGTGTTGCCCAAAGGCAGTATTAAATGAATCGGTATTCCTTATGGAAATATGCGGTCATTGTGATCGCATTGTTGATGGGTGGTTTGTATGCGTTGCCGAACTTCTTTGGAGAATCGCCGGCAGTGCAGGTTTCATCGGCACGCGCCAGCGTCAAGCTGGATGCCGCTACCTTGACACGGGTAGAAGAAGCTTTGAAGGCGGGTGGAATTGCGCCCGATGCCGTTTCCATGGATGCTTCTTCGATTCGGGTACGTTTCACGGATACAGGGACGCAACTCAAAGCCAAGGACGTTATCCAAAAAACATTGAACCCGGATAGCAATGACGCAACCTATGTGGTGGCGTTGAACTTGCTGTCACGCTCACCCGCATGGTTGCAGGCGTTGCACGCTTCGCCCATGTATTTGGGTTTGGATTTGCGCGGTGGCGTTCACTTCATGTTGCAAGTGGACATGAAAGCTGCACTCTCTAAACGTGCCGAGGGTCTGGCAGGCGATTTGCGTACCGCGTTGCGTGAAAAAAATGTGCGTCACGGCGGTATTACCCGTAACGAAGACAAAATCGAAGTGCGTTTTCGTGATGCCGCTACCGCAGAAGCCGCGAAACAAGTGATACGGGAACAATTCACCGAATTGAGCGCAGTCGAAACTGCGGATGGAAGCGAGATCAAGCTCGTTGCCAGCATCCAAGCCGTGGCTGCTAAGGAGGTGCAAGATCAAGCACTCAAGCAAAACATCACCACCTTGCACAACCGTATCAATGAGCTGGGCGTAGCCGAGCCGGTGATTCAGCAACAGGGTTTGGATCGCATCATCGTGCAATTACCCGGCGTGCAAGATACCGCCAAGGCGAAGGATATTCTGGGTCGTACCGCGACGCTGGAAGTCCGCATGGTGGATGAAAGTGCCGAAGCCCAAACCGGCAATGTTCCGTTTGGTAGCGAAAAATATCTGGAACGCGATGGCAAGCCCGTTATCGTGAAGAAGCAGGTGGTGATTACCGGCGACCGACTCAACGGTGCGCAATCGACCTTCGACCAAAATCAAAATCCTGCGGTGAGCATCAATTTGGATAGCGTTGGTGGACGGGTGATGCGTGACCTGACGCGGGACAACATCGGCAAACTGATGGCGATTGTCTTGTTCGAGCGCGGCAAGGGTGAGGCGATTTCGGTGGCACGTATTCAGGGTGAGTTTGGTAGTAGTTTCCAAATTACGGGTAACTTCACCACGGAAGAAACCAATTCCCTCTCCTTGCTATTGCGTGCAGGTGCATTGGCTGCACCGATGGAGATTATTGAAGAGCGTACCATCGGCCCCAGCTTGGGTGCTGAAAATATCGCAAAAGGCTTTAATAGTGTGACGTGGGGATTTGTCGCGGTGGCGATCTTCATGTGCTTCTATTACATGTTCTTTGGTTTGATTTCCAGTATCTCACTGGGGTTCAATTTGCTGTTGTTGGTGGCGGTGCTATCCATGATGCAAGCCACCTTGACGCTACCTGGAATGGCGGCGATGGCGCTGGTGCTGGGTATGGCGATTGATGCCAACGTGCTGATTAACGAGCGTATCCGTGAGGAATTGCGCAATGGCGCATCCCCGCAAGCGGCGATTCATGCGGGTTACGACCGTGCGTGGGCGACCATTATTGACTCCAATGTCACGACCTTGATCGCGGGGTTGGCATTGTTGGCATTTGGTTCGGGGCCGGTGCGCGGCTTCGCGGTGGTTCATTGCTTGGGCATTTTGACGAGTATGTTCTCTGGCGTATTCTTCTCGCGTGGCGTGGTGAATTTCTGGTACGGACGGCAAAAGAAACTCAAATCGGTATCCATTGGAACCGTATGGCGACCTGAGTTATAACCCAGTAAAAGGAATCTGGAATGGAGTTTTTCAAAATCCGCCGTGACATCCCGTTTATGCGCCATGCTTTGGCGTTGAACGTGGTTTCGTTAGTCACCTTTTTGGCCGCAGTGTTCTTCTTGTTCTCGAATGGATTGCACCTTTCGGTGGAATTTACCGGAGGGACGCTGATGGAGGTTTCTTACGAGAAACCCGCAGACCTCCATGCGATTCGGGAGAGCGTCGCTAAACTGGGTATCAAGGATGTGCAGGTACAAAACTTTGGTTCCGCCAAAGAGGTGTTGATCCGTATGCCCGTGCAAAAGGGCAGCGGCTCCGATACCCAAACCGAGCGTGTCTTGGCCAGTTTACAAAGCCAAGACCCTACCGCCAAACTCCGGCGAACCGAGTTCGTAGGCCCCCAAGTGGGCAATGAACTGGCAGCCGATGGCCTGAAGGCGCTGGCGTTTGTGGTGATCGGCATCGTGTTGTACTTGGCGGTGCGCTTTGAATGGAAATTTGCGGTTGCCGCCATCATTGCCAATTTGCACGATGTGGTGATTATTCTGGGGTTCTTCGCCTTCTTTGGTTGGGAGTTTTCTCTCCCTGTATTGGCGGCGGTGCTGGCGGTGTTGGGGTATTCGGTGAATGAATCGGTGGTGATTTTTGACCGGATTCGTGAAAATTTCCGCCGTTATCGCAAAATGACCTCGGTGGAAATTATCGACAATGCCATCACCTCCACAATCAGTCGTACCATCATTACGCACGGTAGCACCCAGTTGATGGTGCTTTCGATGCTGCTGTTTGGCGGCGAGACGCTGTATTACTTTGCTTTGGCATTAACGATTGGTATTTTGTTTGGCATCTACTCCTCGGTATTTGTTGCGGCGGCTATTGCGATGTGGCTGGGTATTCGGCGTGAAGACCTGATCAAGGTTGCAGCCAAGAAAGAAGACGATCCTACTGACCCGAATGCGGGTGCAACGCTGTAGGTAATGAGATAGGTGACACAGGTATTGCTTTCGTTATGACCACAACTTCTGAACCCTCCAAGTTAACACCTCGGCTGCAATTTGCGCGGGCCATACGGGTTCGTTTTCTGGCGGATTTGGAACAAGGGCTGAACGAAGTAGGCGATGCCGTTTTAGAGCGGCTGTCCACCCTCATGGGCGAAACCGGTAGCGTGAAGGAAATTCAAGAGCGGCGTGATACGTGGTCGACTTATAAAAAGAAACGTTCTGCGTGGTTAGACTCCACCGCCAGTGCGTGGAGAGCCTGCCTAGACGCACCCACTAAAGCCAAAAAACAAGACGCAAAACCCGACATGTCCACCCTTCAACTGGTGAAGATGGAGGTGGTGGAGAGCAAAATTTTGGTCTCGCGTCTGGTCGTGTCGGTCATGGATAAGGTGGCTCCTCCGATGGAGGATTTGCGCATTCGTCTCCAATTCTTGGAAGGGACAACCGAACTCGCAGACAGGGATGTAATCCGCCCAGAGGTATTGATCACTTTTTTGGTCGATCAATGGTCGGAATCGGGAATGCCAAGCCATACCTGGTCTTGGGTGAGTGAGGCGGTTAAAAATTCGTTGCTTTCGCGTTTGCAAATGGCCTATGCCAATGCCAACGAGGTAATGGTGAAAAAAGGGGTTCTACCCACCATTGATTTCAAAGATCGATTGCGCGGTGCAGCACGCTTCCCCTCCTCTGCGCCCGCTACGGTCGCCATGGCCAATGTCCCCCCGTCCACTGCGTCAGGGGGTGGTATGTTCCCTGAAAATCCGGCGTTGGCGCATGAAATGGCCGCAGGCCACGGCAATGCCCCAGTGGCGGCGCATGGTGGTGCTAATCCTTCGCTTTATGCCACGCTATCCCCTAGCGAAGTCGCACGCATGGCGGCGGCTCCGCCGGCAATGGCACGCGCCTATGTCCGCGCACGGGGTACGCTGGGGCAGATGCAGCGGGTGCTGGGGAATTATGCCGAGGCGGATGCAGGCGCGGCGGGTTCTGCCGAGGGGGGTGTTCGCAAACTACTCCAGCCCAGTCCGGCTTTGAATGCCGCACTTGCGGCCACGGTTCCGGTTCCTGAAGAAGAAACTTTTTATGTCGATTACAGTCCCGCAGGCATGGCGCGTGTCGCCGATGAGCTGCGGGATAGAACCGTTGACCTGAAAAAGAAAGCGTCCACCAAGAACGAAAAAGCGGTTATTGAAATTGTGGCACTGATGTTTCAGGCTATTTTGGCGGAAGATCGCATTCCACCCGGAATTCGCGTCTGGTTTTCCCGTTTGCAGATGCCGGTATTGCGTTTGGCATTAACCGATACCGATTTCCTGAATACCACCACCCACCCAGCCCGCTTGCTGATTGATCGCATGGGGTCTTGCGTCATGGGCTTTGATGCCGCTGGCGTGGAAAGCAAGGCGATGGAGGCGGAAATCAAACGCATCGTGCAAGTGATTGAACAATATCCTGAAACGGGTAAAAAAGTGTTTCAGGTGGTTTATGAAGAATTTGAGAAATTCATGGCACGTTTCCTCACCGATAAGGGTAATACACCCAAAGTAGTCAGCGTGGCACAGCAGGTGGAGCAAAAAGAAACGCTGACCATTCAGTACACCATCGAAATGCGCACCATGCTCAAGGATATGCCGGTGCGCGATGAGATTCGGGATTTCCTGTTCAAGGTCTGGGCGGAGGTGCTGGCGGTTGCCACCGTGCGCAAAGGCCCTCAGCACAAAGAAACCCTGCTGTTGAAGAAAGCCGCCCCCGATTTGGTATGGTCGGCCAGTGCCAAACCCAATCGCGCAGACAGGGCGCGGGTGATTCAAGAATTGCCCAGCTTGTTGCAACGGCTGCGTGTGGGGATGGAGTTATTGGCACTTCCCGATACCGATCAAGATCAGCATATCAAGGTGGTGAGCGATACGCTTTCCGATGCCTTCCTTTCCAAAACCCAGTTAATTCCGCAAGAGCAAATTGATGCAATGGCCGAACGCTTGGGCAATTTGGAAGATTTTGTGAATGACGATGGTTCGGTGGATTTACCGCTTGATCCTGAAAATATCGAGATGGTATTGGGCATCGACACTTCCTCATTGGAGGTGATTGCCAATGGCGATGTGAAACCACCGCCCGCGCTGTTGGCATGGGCGCATGAACTGCATTTGGGTACATGGTTCACCTTGAACCACAATAACCAGATCACGCAGGTTCAATTCGTGTGGCGCAGCGATCGCAAGCACTTGAATCTTTTTTCAGCGCCATCGGGTAAAAATTTCTTGATACAAGCGGGTCGCCTTGCGGTGTATTTGCAGGCGGGCTTGTTGGTTCCGCAAGAGGAAGACGCGCTCACCATCCGTGCTACGCGGGATGCGCTTTCCAAAATCGAAGCCAACCCCGAACGCTTGGTGAATTAAGCCTCGTTTCGCACCAAACGCTGAAACAATCCCCCCGGTAGGCGGGCGATGTGGCCTTCTATTTCATGTTCCATGAGTTTCGCTTGCAGGCTGGAAATATCCATGCCCGTGCGAACTTGCAGTGCATCTAACCCCAGCGTTGCCCCTTGCAATGCGAGGAGGATGTCGTCTTCTTCCACGGCATTCGCAGTGGGAGCGCGAGGCGGTGGCGGGGTGAAAAGCGGCGGTCTGGCGGAAAAGGCGTGCATTTCGTCCAAAATATCGTCAGCGGTTTCGACCAGCTTGGCTCCTTGTTTGATGAGCGCATGGCATCCGCGTGCTTGGGGGCTGTGGATAAGCCCCGGAATGGCGAAAACGTCCTTGCCTTGTTCATTCGTGAGGCGTGCCGTAATCAGCGAACCCGATTGCATGGCTGCTTCTACCACCAGCGTGGCGCTGGAGAGTCCGGCGATGATGCGGTTGCGTTTGGGGAAGTTATTGGAAATCGGCGGCGTTCCCAAGGGTAATTCGCTGATCAACAAGCCGTTATCGCTGATTTGGTGCGCCAAATGGCGGTGCTGGCTGGGGTAGACGCGATCCAACCCCGTCCCGACAACGGCAATGGTGGCGATGTGCCGGTGATCGCTCTCCTGAGCGTTTGGCAAAACGGCAGACAGTGCGCCTTCATGCGCGGCTGCATCCACCCCTAACGCCAGCCCCGACACGATGGTCATGCCCGCTTGGGTCAGTGCCGCTGCAAATTGCCGTGCGTTGATACTGCCTTGTGTGGTGGGATTGCGGCTGCCTACCATGGCAATGCACTGGCGTGCGGCAGGTTGTGTCCATGCCCATTCTGGCCCACGAACGTAGAGCAACAAAGGCGGGTCTTCCATTTCGAGCAGCGATGGAGGATAGGCGGGGTCGCCCAAGGTAAGCACCCGATGGCGCAGCGGGGCGGATTGCAGCCAGCGCCATGTGGTTTCTAGCAACTCCGGCAACTGGGGCGGAATGGATTGCAGGCCGCTGCGCTGGCGGGGTGTTACCACTTGCTCCAAGGTGTGTGCCGAGGCATCGAACACGTTTTGGGGCAAGCCAAAGGCCAGTAGTAATTGGCGAGCCGTGCGATTTCCCACCCCGGGAGCCATTTCCAACCGCAACCAAGCCGCCAGCTCCTCGCGGGTTAGGTCGTTGCTGGGGTTGCTCATTGGTTGGGACTGACCAATTTATCGCCTACCCGAACCTGATCGGTAATCTGCAAAACCAGTGCGTAGGAAACCCGTTCAAATACCCGAAACACCATCAGCAAACCGTTGCGTTCATCCGGTAATTTCATGGGGACGTTATTGCCATCTTCCGTGGTATCGGTGATGCGCATTCCATCTTTTTGAATGGCAAGCAGCAATCCGGGGTCTACACCGTCCGCAGCGCCCAGATTGAGGGCAACAATTTGGTTTTGAGAAGCACTCACTCCGGCATTGCCATAGAGCGAGACTACCCGTGCTTCCATCTTTTCGTAGGGGGGATGGGGGTGGTAGGTTTGGAGTACGCCGCGTGGTTCTGTCATCAGGCGGTCACCCACCCGGATTTCTTCCTTAGCAGAGAGAATGTCAATGGTCGCCGGAATCACTTCATTTTCGTTGCTGTCTTCACCGCGCACCAAGATGGCTTTACCCAAGTATTGCGCTTCATAGCCCAAAATCTCGTTGCTGATGGGGTCTTTCAAGGGTACGGCGTTGCGAAAAACGCGAAATACCTGATCCTGCGTTTGGCTATCTAGCAGTGGGCTGTCGCTGGAACCACGGGCATAGGCGCGATCCCCTTTGGAAATCATCCGTCTGCCGTCAATCGTGGATACGACGCGGGGCGCACGGCTTAATCCCACTTCATCCAGCACCACCATTTCAGCCAAAAATGCTTCAATATCCTTGGCTTTGAGGGTGGGCAGCGCAGAATCCGGCAACATTTCATAACGTATGCGGGGCGTAATGCGCACGGTGGGCGGTGGAGCATTGTGGATTGCCCTCATGCTGTTATTGGTTTTTGGAGTTGCCGTTTTCTTCGGCGCGGCCTGCGCAGAAAATCCCAGCAGTGAAACGGCAACGGCGGTTACCAGCAAAGGAAACCGGAGGATCAGGTGTTGGAGGTGTTTCGTCATGCGGGAAATTCTATTCAGTTTTCGATGAAAATAAGGAACTATGGCTTTACTTACGATTCTTTGTTACCCTAATCCTCAGCTCCACCGTGTTGCCAAGCCCGTTGCCACCGTGGATTCCCGCATCCAAACGCTGGTGCGTGATATGTTTGAAACCATGTACGATGCCAAAGGCATCGGACTGGCTGCAACCCAAGTCGATGTGCATGAGCGCATTATCGTGATCGATACCTCTGAAGAACGCGATAGCCCCATCGTGCTGATAAACCCTGAATTGGTGTGGACGAGCGAGGCCACCCACCGCAATGAAGAGGGCTGCCTCTCCGTTCCCGGGATTTTTGACGGCGTGATGCGCTTCGATGCCATCCATGTGCGTGCGATGGACGAAAACGGCAATACCCGCACCATCGAAGCCGATGGCTTGCTATCGGTGTGCATTCAGCATGAAATGGATCATTTGATGGGCAAGGTGTTTGTGGAATACCTTTCCTTGCTGAAGCGCAACCGGATTAAAACCAAAATGCTGAAACTTCAGCGAGACCTTACGCGATGAAAATTATTTTTGCCGGAACACCGGAGTTTGCCCGCACTGCATTGGAACATTTGCATCGGGCAGGGCATGAAATCGCCTTGGTGCTAACCCAGCCCGACCGCCCCGCCGGACGGGGTATGAAACTGCAAGCCTCGGCGGTGAAACAGTTTGCATTAGCGCATGGCATTCCGGTGGCGCAGCCGCGTAGCTTGCGGCTGGACGGCAAATTCCCCGAAGAAGCCGCTGCTGCCCGCCAAGCGATCCTCGAAACCCAAGCCGATGCCATGATTGTGGCGGCCTACGGCTTGATTTTGCCGCAGTGGGTGCTGGATAGTTTTCCGCATGGCTGCTTGAACATTCACGGCTCGTTGCTACCGCGTTGGCGGGGTGCAGCGCCAATCCACCGCGCGATTGAAGCCGGAGACACCGAAACCGGCATCACCATCATGCAAATGGACGCGGGGCTGGATACGGGCGATATGCTCTCGGTGCAAAAGCTCCCGATTACCGATGCCGACACCACCGCAACCCTGCACGACCGCATGGCAGAACTCGGCGGCACGATGATCGTGCAGGCACTGGAACAAGTCGCCGCCGGACAATTGCAACCCGTTCCCCAGCCCACCGAAGGGGTGAACTACGCCCACAAAATCGAAAAGCACGAAGCGGCTATCGACTGGAACCAAGATGCCGCTACGATTGTGCGGCGCATTCGTGCATTCAATCCATTCCCGGGTGCGACAGCGGTTTTGCGCGGTGAAACCGTCAAAATCTGGAATGCCCACGTTGCCCCTGCGGGTGATGGAAGCACCATCAAAATTGAAGCAGATCTCGCTGTAACGCCCGCTGGTATTGCAGTGGCAGCTATCAATTCAATAGTAATCATTACTGAATTGCAACGCGCGGGCGGTAAGCGTATGGCGGCTAGTGAGTTTGTGCGGGGGATGGGGTGGCGTTAAACCGCCCAGCATAGCGAAATATCTGCCCCAGCAGCGGGTGGGTGAGCCGGAAATCCATATCGAAATGCTGATCGTCCACAGCGGTTTCGACAATATCGGTGTGTCCCAGTGCCAGCCATTCGGGGATCGGCAGCCGCAGTTTCCCGATTTGTAGAACGAAGCGCACGCCTTCGTAATACAGCTTTGCATCACGCACCGATACCGCCATTTGCAACCCCAAAAACGGATTCACAAATTCGATGAGCTGGTTGGGATTGTCTTCCCCCGCTGCAATCCAAAAACTTTTGAAATAAATCACCTGCCCATCAGGGAACGTGATGCTGCGTTGCCAGCGTTGGCATTCGCCTTCCATCTGCTTGCTGACGGTGGTTGGAATTTGCTTTCCATCGCGGTGAACCAGCGCCCCCAGCAGCCGCAAACCGCGCAGCGGCAGGCGCATGAAGGCGGGAAATTCGATGTCCAGATGCCCCGTATCGGTATTCGTGCCGCGTTGGTAATGGGCTTGTAGGGCGGGCGGGAGGGCGTTCCAGTCTGCGCCCAGTGCTTGCTGCATCAAACTTTGCATGATTACATTCCTCTCTTAAAAACCATCATCGTGACCACCAGCACCATCGCGGCAAAGGCGGGAACGCCCAGCCAAAACCAAATCCGTGCCATACGCCAATACGTTGTTGGAAGGGGTGATTGCGTGCGTACCGCGTTTTCCGCCATGCGCTGCATCCGAATTTGCAACCACACCACGGGCAACCAGCACACGCCCGCCAGTGTGTACAGCACCAGACTGGTGGCAATCCAAGGCGTGGTCAGTGGCCAGCCTGCCATGTGCGCCAGTGCGATCCCGCTTACGGGTTGAAAAATCACGGTCGGCGTGGTGAAAATCCAATCGGCTAACACCACATGCCGATTGGTGATGGCGATATGGGCGACATTGCCACTGCGATCCGCCATCCACTTGTAAAAGGCGCTACCCAGCCCCGTACCAAACAGCAGCACCATGCTGAAAATGTGCAGGGTTTTTAAGGTGGTGTAGTAGTCCATCGCATTAACTTTGGGTTAGCTTTTGATGTACGAACCCGCTTGCAGCATCCGCAAGTTATCGGGGTGCAACATCGGGTGCAGCGGATGGAAAATATGCGCCGCCGCCATCACCAACGACCACGGAATGGGAATAATGCGGGCGGGTGGTCGCCCGTTTTGGCGGCGCAGGGTTTGCAACCATTCGGTGAGCGTGACGATCTCCGCCCCCGCTACATCCAGCGTGCGGCGGGTGTGGGGCGTTTCGAGGCATTCCAGCACCTTCGCCACCACCCCTTCGACTGCAATCGGTTGCAATTTTTGGTCGCCTTTCCCGGGGACGGCGATCACCGGAAATTGCGATAAACGGTTAAACAGCGCAGTACTCGCCCCGCCTTCACCGTACACCAGCGAGGGGCGCAAGACAAACCAATCCACATCCAAGCTCCGCAAATAATCATCTGCCGCGCGTTTGCTGCGGTGGTACGCGGAAAAAGCCGATTCATCCGCCCCCAGCGCCGAAATCTGAATAACCCGCCGCACGCCACTGGTCACGCTGGCTTGGAACAGCGCTATCGGCGCTTGCGTGTGCAGGGTCGCAAAACGCTGGCTGCTGGTTTCGCCGATGATGCCGACGCAGTTAATCACCGCATCGGTATCGTGCAGATAAGGAAACCAGTGTGCGGCGGTGGTCATGCGGGAAAAATCCACCCCCTGCCGCCGCGATACAGAAACGACGGTATGCCCTTTTTGGCGCAGCGCGGTGGCGATGTGGCTCCCGATAAAGCCGGTTGCACCCGTTAGCAAAATTTTCATGGAACATACTCCTTGGTACGGTGATGATGACCATGTCAGTTTCGGGTTCGGGGCGGGGAAATTCTTCCTTTTTGGTAGAAAAGGAGCGGAAAAGCGCGGTTTTTAGCTCCGCAATGATAATTTCCGATACTGTCCGGGTGTCATCCCCTCCAATTCACGGAAGGCTTCATAAAAATTCGACTGCGTAGAAAACCCGACATTCAATCCCACCGACAGCACCGAGGCAGACGATTCCGCCACCAGCATGGCCTTGGCAGCGGTCACACGTTGTTCACGCAGGTAGCGGGAAAAACTTTTGCCGAGTCGGGTATTGAGCAATTCCGAAAGCTGGTGTGTACTCAAATCCATGCGTTCCGCCAAACGTGGCAGGCTGAGTTCAGTATCGGTATACAGCCGTTCTTCCCCCATCAAAGTTTGCAGGCGGAGGAGGGCGGTATCGCAATCGACCTGCGTCAGCGTCGAATGGGTGTAGCTGGCGCGGGTGTTTTGCGCGGTTTCGATGACTTCAGTCGGCAATTGCGGACGCAAGCCCAGCGTGATTTGCACCAGCACAAACGCGATGCCGATGGCAATGGCGTACAGCACAAAAAATAGTTTATCGGGCAACAAGGCCTGCACCATACCCAGCCCCGCCACGCCCAGCGCGATGCAGAACACGCCACCCAGCAGGGCGATTTCCCGCCGAAATTGCCGACGTTCTTGCCGCAATCCATAAATATCGTGCGCCAACCACAGCAAATACAACCCGCCAACCCCGAATGCAAGCGGCAACGCCACGGAATGGGGAAGCAAGGCCGCCAGCCCTACCGGAATCGCATGGGCTATCGGGTGGATGGAAGCGGTAGGGTTGAGCAGCGGATGGCTATACAGAAAAAACGCCGGAGCCACCGCAAAAAGCGTCATCTGATACGGAATGCTGTGTACCCATGCCGCATCAAAATACAACCAAGCCAAATGGGATGCTTGCAACCCCGCCAGCGCGAGCAGAAGCAACCATCCCATTCGCCGTACTGCGGTCAGCCCCAGCACCAGCGCACTGAAGAGGGAATAACCTATTAGCAGCAGTGCCAAGGTGGTGGAAGGGACTTGCAAGGTAAGCATCCTTGCATCTTATAGCAACCTATCAGCGCTTTCCTCTCGGTTTGAAGTTCTAACTACAATTGTGGTAATTTAGAGTCCGAATTGAAAGGAAGAATATGCCCACTGTTTCAATGCGTATTGATGAATCTTTAGTCAGTGCGGCACGAGCGGCTGCCAAAGCAGAATTTCGCACCGTACAAGGGCAGGTGGAGTTTTGGGCAAAAGTCGGTTGTGCTGCGCTGGATAATCCTGATTTGCCAGCCTCTTTTATTGCCGAAAGCCTCATGAGTATGGCTGAACCTCGCTTGAGTAGCGAGCCGTTTGTGCCTCGTAGTCGTGTTAAAACTGTGCAGCCATGACTTGGCAGATTCTGCAAACACGGCGTTTTTCTCGTGTTTACAAAAAGTTGACCAACGCCACCCTCATTGCCGATACCGATGATGCTGTTGTCGAAGTAGCCAATAACCCTGATGTGGGTGAACGCAAAAAAGGCGATCTGGGTCAACTATGGGTTCACAAATTCCGCAGCCAAGGACAGTTGTATCTACTGGGCTATACCCGTGAGGACGAAGTGCGTTTGATTTATCTTGAAGCACTCGGCCCTCATGAGAATTTTTACCGCGATTTGAAGCGGTAAAAATTCTCTGGAGATGCTCCCTTTTACGCCACCAATTCCGCTGCCTCCCGCGCCGCAACACTACCTTCATCCGTGGGGATGAGCCACACTTCGATGCGGCTTTGGGGCGTGTGCAGATGGGTGGGGCGATTACCCAGTGCGTTTTGATTGCGTTCAGCATCTATTTCCACGCCCAGCCATGCCAGCGCTTGGCAAACATCGTGGCGCAATTGGGCATCGTGTTCGCCGATGCCGCCGCTAAATGCCAATACATCCAAACCGCCCATGCTGGCAATCATCGCCCCTGACTCGCGCACCACGCGGTGGGTGAACAGGTCGATTGCGTTTTGGGCAGCAGGGTTGGTTCCGGCACTGGCGCGGAGGCGGCGCATATCGGCACTGATACCGGATACACCCAGCAGCCCACTTTGCTTGTACACCAGCGCTTGTAGGCGGTCGTGACTCCAGCCTTGCTCTAATAAATGGAGCATCACACCCGCATCCAGCGTGCCACAGCGGGTCCCCATCATCAAACCATCCACAGCGGAGAAGCCCATGGTCGTAGCGCAACTTTTGCCATTCACGGCGGCGCACAGGCTCGCTCCGTTGCCCAAATGCGCCATCAATACCCGTCCCTTGGCACGAAGGCTATGCTGTTGCAAGCTACCGATGATGTATTGGTAGGAAAGGCCATGAAACCCATAGCGGCGAATGCCTTGTTCGCTCAAGGCTTGCGGCAGGGCAAAGGCTGCCGCTACGTCGGGGATCGAGGTATGGAAGGCGGTATCAAAGCACGCTACCTGCGGCAATTCGGAAAAGGCTTCGGTAAAAGCGCGAATCCCTGCCAAATTGTGGGGCTGGTGCAGCGGGGCGAGTGGGTTGAAACGCTCCAAATCATTCAGAATCGCGTCGTTTACCACCACGCTACGGCGGTATTTAGAACCCCCATGCACTACACGATGTGCCACGACTTTGAGGGGTGGTAAGTCGGTGCGGGCAGCGAGCTGTTCACGCAGATGGGTGAGTGCTTGGGCAAACGAGTTGGTGCTAGAGCCTCCCGGTTCCAGCCCTTCGATGTTCCCCGAAAAAATGCTCGGCTGCACCACCCCATTCGTGAGTGGGTAAACGGCAAATTTCAGGCTGGATGAGCCTGCATTGATGGTCAAAATCGACATGGTCAACAGGCCTTTTATGCAGTTTTGGTGCGTTTACGTTCGTTATCGTGCGCAACCAACTGTGCCAGCAAAGCGGATGCTACGCGGTTCATGGGGCCGTCGGCACGGCTGGTCAGCGCGATAGGAATGCGCGCGCCCAGTACCAAGCCTGCACCCGAAGCACCTGCCAGATATTCCAATTGTTTGGCGAGCATATTGCCCGATTCCAAATCAGGAACCGCCAAAATGTCCGCCTCACCCGCTACGGGGGATTCGATGTGTTTGATTTCAGCCGCTTCCACGGAAATCGCATTGTCAAATGCCAGCGGGCCGTCTAAAACGCCACCGGTGATTTGCCCCCGATCCGCCATTTTGCACAAGGCAGCGGCATCCAGTGTGGAGGGAATTTGTGAATTGACCGTTTCAACCGCCGACAAAATCGCCACCTTGGGTTTTTCCACGCCCATGATGCGGGCAAAGTTGATGGCGTTTTGGATGATGTCGACTTTTTCTTGCAACGAAGGCTGAATGTTCAACGCGGCATCGGTAATCAGCAGGGGCTTGCTGTAAAGCGGCACATCAAACCGGAAGACATGCGACATACGCCGACCCGTGCGCAGGGTGGGTTGTGCGAGGATGGCGTGCAATACCTCATCGGTATGCAAACTGCCTTTCATCATCATGCCGACTTGACCACTGGCGGCCATTTTGGCGGCTAATTCGGCAGCGGCGTGGCTGTGTTCCACGGGGATGATTTCTGCACCGGTTAAATCAATACCGAATTTTTCGGCAACGCTGCGAATGCGGTGTTCGGGGCCAATCAAAATGGGGTGGATGATGCCGTAGCGTGCCGAATCCATCGCGCCACTGAGGGAACCTTCATCGCAAGGATGCACCACGGCGCAACGCACGGGGGCAATGCCTTTACCCAGCCCGAGCAACTCATTGAAACGGGCTTGGGGGTCAAACAGTTGAATTTGGGGGATCGCAACACGGGGCAAGCGCACTTTGGTGGTGGGCGCAATGACCTTGGCAATGCCTGTTAACACTTTCTCGCCGCGTTGGTTAATCACCAAGCAGTCTAATTCCAGTGTGTTGTTTTCGGGGTTGCGAACGGTGACGGTCACCGTGATGTTCAAGGTGTCGCCAATGCGCACGGGGCGCACAAAATGCAGGGCTTGATCACGGTAGATGGTGCCGGGGCCAGGGAATTGGGTTCCCAGTAAGGCGGAGATGAGTGCACCGCTCCACATACCATGGGCAATCACCCCATGAAAAATGGTTTCGTTGGCGTAGCTGGGATTCAGGTGAGCGGGGTTGGTATCGCCAGAGACAGCAGCAAAGGCCGCGATGTCTTCCGCTGTCAGGGTGCGCAGCAGTCGGGCACTTTGACCCAGTTGAATTTCCGAAAAAGTATAGTTTTCAATAAACTCAGGAGTAGGAGGGAGGTTCATAAATAAAAAAAAGAGGGAACACGAGTTGAATCTTACTCCCTCTTTGTGTCGGTATGCTTAAACCTGAATCAATGATTCAAGTAATAAATCCGATCAAGGATCAATCAACAATACATTGGCCGTCGAATTACCCCCCTTGCCATCGGTGATGGTGTAGGAGAAGGTATCGGTGGTAAAGACGTTTTTGGGTACGAAGGCAACGCCAGAACCGGAACTGAGAATCGACACCGTTCCATTACCACCCGCCGGTTGGGTAATGGAGAGGACACGCAAGCCATCGCCGTCGGGGTCGGTATCGTTCGTCAATACGGACAACAATGGGGTTCCTGTTGTGCCGCTGACCATATAGGTGTCATCCTTGGCAACGGGGGTGCGATTGGTGTAGGTGCGGGTGCTAGCCACCGAGGTTTCTTGCGTCTCGCTGGTGCGATAGGTATCAACGGTGCGCTTGTGTTCGCTGGGGGTACGCAGAGCGCGGCGCATCCAACTGGGTTCTTGCTTGATAACCTCTTGGTGGAAGGTGATAGGCGGTTCTTTAGGCTGTGCCGCAGGAATGATTTGTTCGGGGATCGTCACCATGTCTTCTTTACTCACGATGGTTACAAATTCCAAATCGACACGGCGGTTTTTGGCGCGTGTATCGCGTGCATTGGGGTATTTGGGTTCGGTTTTACCTTTGCCTTCGGTCACAATTTGGTCGGCTTTGATAACGCCCGTGGAAACCAAATAATCACGCACGGCATTGGCACGTTTCACCGACAAAATTTGGTTGAAAACCGCAGAACCCAAATCGCAGGTATGGCCCACGATATGGATATTGCCTTCATAGGGGGTCGTTTTCAGGATTTCGATAACGCGATCCAATTCCGCACGGGCCACCTTGGTTAATTGATTGCTTGCAATTTCAAAGAACGCATCGTTACGCATCGTCGCCTTGGTTTTAACCATGACTTTTTCGGTGCGTGCGGGGATGATGCTAGGTTGGCTGGCAGGTGCGGCAGTAGTCGCTACGGGGGCCGGAGTGGGTTCTGTGGCAGCGATATTGCTGCTTGCAACCAAGGCAGTCAGGGTAGCGGGACGTGGGTCTTGCACCATGCGGAACAAGCGACCGGGTTGGCTATTGGGCTTGCCAAGGGCGTAACGGTAGCTGACCATTGCGCGGGTTTCATTGCTGGTGGTGGCTGTGTCGATACCACCTGTACGATTCAACACCGCTACTTGCAGGGCGACGCTGTGCGGTGTTCCTGCATAGAATTTTTCTGCGGTGACGGAAAGGCTGGTTTGACGCGCATCGCCCCCGCCATTGGTAGCACCCCACTCTACATCCGCCCCCCCTGTCAGGCGCAGAGCGTGTTCATCGTAGTAGTGACCGACACGGAAGCCTACGCCATTTTCATACGCACGTTCAAACAGGCGGTTGGTGGTGACACGGCTGATGGTGTCGATGAAAGGGCGCTCGCCATCCATTCCAGAAACGGGGGTGCTGGTGGTGGTATTGGTTTCTTTCAAGAGCCGCTGACCCGTCACGGCACGGCTCACGTACACATCACCAAACCAGTGTTCTTTCTCCAAACCAAAGCCTACGGTGGCTTTGCGGTCGTTGCTTTCGTTTTGATCGAGGGCAACGGTGTATTTTTGTACGGCATCATCCGCCAGACGGTGGTAACTGAGTTTGCCACCCCCCGCAGATTTTGCAATCCACACTTCACCCAGCCACGCGCTATCGGCATCTTCCTTCAATACGCCAGCAATTTCACCTTGTACCTCGCCACCGTTGCGAACGCCAATGGATACCCGCGCTGCATCACCAATGTATTGGGTGGCACCATCCGACTGCACGCCAGTGGGGAGTGGTGCTTGCTGGGCAAAGGCAGGAACCACCGAGAGGGGGGTTAGCAGCGCCAGCAGCAGGTGTGGAATGGGTTTGAGTCGAGGAGTCCGATCCGGACGAGGATGATGGCGTGACATGAGGAAACCCCAGTAAAGTAAGACGAAATAACACCACATTTTACCGAATGCGGTGGAAGGCTACTTGATACAGACTTGCCGCACCATTTTCAGGTCGGTGAGACCCATCATCACTTTTTCCATCCCGTCCATTTTCAGTGTTTTCATGCCGCCCTCTACCGCTGCGGCGAATAATTCGGCGACGCGGGCGCGTTCTTGAATCAGTTTCTTGACGGGGTCATCGGCAATCAGCAATTCATGCAAACCGATCCGTCCTTTGTACCCCGATTGGCGGCAGCGGTCGCAGCCTACCGCGCGGTAGAGCCGGATTTTTCCATCGACCGCATAGGTTTTGAACCAACTTTGAATGAGTTGTTCCCGTTCTCCTTCGGGGTCTATTTTCCAAACCTTGGTGTTGGATAGCTCGGACGCATATTCGGTCACAAAGAGGCGGAATTCTTCCGCGTCTGGAATATAAGATTCCTTGCAATCGCACAATTTTTTGGCCAGACGCTGCGCCAAAATACCCAGCAAGGCATCGGCAAAGTTGAAAGGGTCCATTCCCATATCCATCAAACGGGTGATGGATTCGGGGGCGGAATTGGTGTGCAGTGTGGAGAAAACCAAATGCCCCGTGAGCGAGGCTTCCACACCCATCGACACCGTTTCTTTGTCGCGCGATTCGCCCACCATAATGATGTCTGGGTCGGCACGCAAGAAAGCCCGCATGACCAATGCAAAATCAATCCCTGCTTTTTTGTTGATTTGCACCTGCCGCAGCCCTTTTTGGGTAATCTCCACGGGGTCTTCGGCCGTCCAAATTTTGGTATCGGGCGTGTTCAGGTGCTTCAAAATCGAATGCAGCGTGGTGGTTTTACCAGAACCCGTCGGGCCGCAGACGTAGAACAGGCCATAGGGTTTTTCAATGGTTCTCACCACCCGATCTTTGTTATGGGGCGTGAGTCCCAACTGTTCGAGGGGAATGGGTTCGCCCGCCGCCAAAATCCGCATCACCACATCTTCCACGCCACCCGCTGAAGGAATGGTGGCCACCCGCAGCTCAATATCCAAAGGCGCGTATTTCTTGAACTTGATTTTCCCGTCTTGTGGCTTGCGTTTTTCGGAAATATCCAAGTCACACATGATTTTGAGGCGTGTGACCAAGGGTTGGCGCAAGTAGGCAGGAACTTCCACATAGGGAATCAAACTACCGTCAATGCGGAAACGAATACCGGTTTTGGCTTTACCCGGTAGCGGTTCGATGTGAATATCGGATGCTTTTTGTGTATACGCATCCACAATAACGCGATTGACAAATTTCACCAATTCATTGTCCGCCGCAGCGGATTCCAGCGCATCGTCGGTGAGGATGTCATCGGCGGTGGTATCTTCCATCCCCGCCAAGAAACTTTCCACGGTTTGGACTTCTTCTGCTGCGCCGAGTAATTGTTTGAGGGTTTCCTCAAAATCCAAGTGGGTGGTCACCCGATAGGAAAACTTGGTGAAACGTGGAAACACCTGCGGCACAACGCGGGCATTGCGTACCGCCTCTGGGTCTAGGCACATCACCACCAGACCTTCGGGGGAATCTTCCAGTGGAATCCATCCCTGTTGCTCGATAAAGTCACGTTTGAGTGTGCCGTGCAACATCTCGTTGCGGATGCGTGCGCCGTAAAAAGCCTCGTAGGGTACGCGGAAGAAACGGGAAAGCGATTGACCGATTTGATCCGATTGCAGTTGGTAAGTGCTGCGCAGCAGGTGTTCGACCGATTGGTTTTCGAGACGGGCGTTTTGAATGCACTGCGTCAAATCAGTGACGCTGATGAGTCCAGCCGCCACCAAGCCATCGTATTTTGTGATTTTTTGCTTGATGCTGCTATTGCGTTGGTGAATGACGGATGCCAATGTTTTGCACAACGCCAGCGTGCCTTCGACCTCTAAATCATTAAAAGGTTCGTTATTCTTGTTATTGATAACCTGCAATACGCCGTACAGCGTGGGGCCTTCCATGATGGGTACGACTAACATTTGTTTAGTCCGATACCCCGACCGCTGATCAACAATTTTGAGGAATGTCAGTGAGGGATGAATTTGTTTGAGATATTCTTCATCGTACACATCCGGTAAATTCAGCAATTGGCGGCTGAAGGCAACATAGCCTGCAATGCTTTGCGGCGTAATAGGCAGGCGTATTTCGCTATTGCTGTGCAATCCGGTTTTGACCTTGGAGACGATAGCGTTTTGCTCTTCATTCACCAAATACAAGGTGATACGGTCTGCATTCAGGAGTTTGCAAATATCGTTGCTGACTTCCAGAATGACGTGTTCTACATTTTCTCCGGCTTGAATATGCTCAATAATGGGATGGAGCTGGCGGGAAAATAAAACCTTGAATGTCAATCCCCGTTTTTTGAGTTGTTCGGGCGCAGGCGTATTACTTGCTTTGGCTGGGAAAATGCTGGAGTGACTAAAGCCATTCATAAATGGAATTCCTGTCCAATGCACATACGGCGAATATCATGCACCATCCGATGTAGGTTGGGGGATTGCGAGTGATCAAATTGCTGTATCTCTGCCATGATGAGTTCGGTTTCAGCAGGTTTGGTATGGGTGATATAGATAGGGAAGCTCCGACTTTCTTCAATAAAGGCCAACTCATCGGCCAACACGCTAGGGGCTAGGTGCAAGCTGCGGTGTGCCAAATCTTTTTCACGGTTACTGAAAGCGGTTTCGATAACCAGCATACCAACATTCAATTGGTTCAGACGCTCCCAAAAAGCAGGATTGCGTTCCGTGTCACCGGTATAGACCCAACATTTCCCTTGATGGTTATCAGGGTTTATCGCCGAAACAGAGAAGCCTGCCGCCGCTACGGTGTGAATGGCGGGCAGCACTTCAATATGCTTATTATTGATGGTAAAGGTTTGACCGATATGAATTTCTTGAAAACGGATAAACGGCATAGCAACCGTGGGGATGCGTGAAAAATCGGGCCAGATGACATTATTGAAAATGTGCATCTGGAGTGCAGCGATGGTTCCCGCGAGGGCATAAACCGTGATGGGGGTGGTACGTGACGACGCAACGGCATCCACCATCAACGGCAGCGCGGCAATGTGGTCCAGATGCGAGTGACTCAATATCACATGGTCGATGCTCCGCATCTCATGGAGTGTGAGGTCGCCTACACCCGTACCTGCTTCGAGTAAAACATCGTGGTCAATGAGGAAGGATGTAGTCCGGCAATTGGCGGCAATCGAACCGGAACAACCCAAAACGCGTACTTTCACGGATATGCCTTATGCCTTATGCCTTGTTGGAAACCTTGGATGAAGGAGGAACTCAGGATTAAACCTGTATGAACTGCATACGTGTACCTGCCAATTCAATAACATCCCCATTTTTAAGGGGAATAGGATCCGCCCCGATGGTTTCACCATTGAGCATGGGATTGCCCGCCCCTTCGACATGGTGCACCACATACCCATGCTGACGGCGTGTAACAGCAGCCACCGCAATGCCGGGCTTACCGATGGTGGTTACCACTTTGGTGAGCGGCACTTCCCGCCCCGAGGCAGAACCCGACAGTACCTTGATAGCCGCTTGAACAGGCCCACTTCCCGCATCGGACGATTCGGTTGCACCCGTCAAAGCCCCCGATCCTGCCGCAGAGCGCGTGACAAAATCACCCAAAAACTTGAGTTTGCACTTGCCTATTTCAAACGTATCACCATTTTGTAATCGTTGTTTTTTAACCAGCGTACCATTCAAATACGTACCATTGGTGCTATTGAGGTCTTCTAAGAAGCTGTTCCCCGCGACGGTTTGCACCATAGCATGTTCACCGCTCACCGCCAGATTGTCAATCACGATGTCGTTGTAGGGCCTGCGTCCAATCGTGGTCTTTTCCTTGATTAACTGCACTTCCTTAACAACAACATCATCGAGCAAAACGATCACTTTCGGCATGACCGGACTCCTTTAATTCAAATTCACTTTCTCAACCATCGTGCAATTAAACTGCGCTTTTCAGGGGCTTCGGCTACTTCGATCATTAAGACAGAAATATTATCCCTGCCCCCCATCTCGTTGGCGGCGTTGATAAGCCCCATTGCTCGTTGTTCAATGTCCATATTTAACGAGGCGATTCTACCGATAGCCGATTCGCTCATCATGTCGGACAATCCGTCCGAACACATCAAATACAAATCACCGGGCTGAATATCAAATTCGTGTATTTCCAGTAAGGCGTTCTCTTCCACTCCCAGCGCACGGGTCACCAGATTTTTGATGGAAGACAATGCCGCCTCAGCGGGTGTGATCCATCCAGCATCCATTTGCTCTTGTAAAAGGGAGTGATCCTTGGTGATCTGCTCTATATGCCCGTTGCGCAGACGGTAGCAGCGCGAATCACCGATGTGTCCCAGCATCAAATAACTATCTTGGAATACGCCCACCACCAAGGTGGTTCCCATGCCTGCACAGCTCACGTTATTTTGGGCTTCTTCAAAAATAGCATGGTTGGCACGGGCTACAGCGACTTCGATAGCATGGCGGATGTCGGAAGCAGGTGTACTCTTTTTTGCATTTTGTAACCATTCACCCAGTTCTGCGGTGAGAATGGAGGTGGCCATCCCGCTGGCTATTTCCCCTGCGTTGTATCCGCCCATACCATCTGCCAGCACAGCGATGCGGTTTGATTCGTCAAATGCTATCGAATCTTCGTTATTGGCGCGTACCCGACCCGTGTCGGTTTTGGCACAGAATTGGTAGATCATAGGGTGGCCTTCCTCAATGTAATAAGCGCCCCAAACTGTCGCTTGGAGCGCTCTTTTATTGGTCAATCCATAGTGTAGCGAACCTACACCAGAACCGAGGCACGGTTAAATACGATTAAAGCAGCGTTTTGAGCAATCGACCCATTTCAGAGGGATTGCGCGTTACTTTGAAACCGCATTCTTCCATCACGGCCAATTTCGCATCGGCTGTATCGGCACCGCCAGAGATCAATGCACCTGCATGACCCATGCGCTTGCCTGCTGGAGCAGTCACACCCGCGATAAAGCCTACGATAGGCTTTTTCATGTTCAGTTTGCACCAACGTGCGGCTTCTGCTTCATCGGGGCCGCCGATTTCGCCGATCATGATGACCGCATCGGTATCGGGATCGTCATTGAAGGCACGCATTACGTCGATGTGCTTCAGGCCATTGATGGGGTCACCACCAATACCGACCGCAGAAGATTGACCCAAACCGATTTCGGTTAATTGCGCCACGGCTTCATAAGTCAGCGTACCGGAGCGGCTTACCACGCCGATACGGCCTTTGCGGTGAATGTGTCCGGGCATGATGCCGATTTTGATTTCGTCAGGCGTAATCAAACCGGGGCAGTTGGGGCCGAGCAACAAAGTTTTCTTGCCGCCAGCCGCTTCTTTGGCTTTCATGCGGTTGCGCAATTCCAACATATCACGGACGGGAATGCCTTCGGTGATACAAATCGCCAAATCCAAATCGGCTTCTACCGCTTCCCAAATCGCGGCAGCAGCGCCTGCGGGGGGAACGTAGATCACGGAAACCGTTGCACCCGTTTCAGAAGCCGCTTCTTTAACGGAAGCGTAGATTGGGATGTTGAAAATCGACTCGCCCGCTTTTTTCGGGTTCACACCTGCCACGAAGCAGTTTTTACCGTTTGCGTATTCTTGGCACTTTTCGGTGTGAAATTGACCAGTCTTACCCGTAATGCCTTGGGTGATGACTTTGGTGTCTTTATTGATGAAAATCGACATTATTGGTACTCCCGCTTATTTGACTGCTGCCACGATTTTCTGGGCTGCTTCCGCCATGGAATCGGCACTGATAATGGGCAATCCACTTTCAGCCAGCATTTTCTTACCGAGTTCTTCGTTGGTTCCCTTCATACGCACGACCAGTGGTACGGAGAGGTTCACGGCTTTACACGCAGTGATAACGCCAGTAGCAATGGTGTCGCAGCGCATGATGCCGCCGAAGATGTTGACCAAAATGGCCTTTACTTTCGGGTTTTTCAGCATGATCTTGAAGGCTTCGGTCACTTTTTCAGGTGTTGCACCGCCGCCCACGTCCAAGAAGTTGGCGGGTTCTGCGCCGAACAACTTGATGGTGTCCATTGTTGCCATCGCCAAGCCAGCACCGTTGACCAAACAGCCAATGTTGCCGTCCAAGCTGATGTAGGCCAAATCGAATTTGGATGCTTCTACTTCAGCAGGGTCTTCTTCGTCCAAGTCACGCAGCGCCACAATTTCGGGGTGACGGTACAGCGCGTTGGAATCAAAGTTGAACTTCGAGTCCAAGGCCATGATGTTGCCTTTGCTGTCGCGGTTCAGGGGGTTGATTTCCACCAAAGACGCATCGGTGTCCATGTAGCATTTGTACAGCTTCTGGAACACATCAATGGCTTGTGCCATAGACTCTTCAGGCAAGCTGATGCCAGCAGCCAGTTCACGGGCTTGGGTTTCGGTCAAACCGGTGAGTGGATCAACAAAAATCTTGATGATTTTCTCAGGAGTGGAATGCGCCACTTCCTCGATATCCATACCGCCTTCACTGGAAGCAATGAAAGCAACTTTTTGGGATTCACGATCGGTAACTACGGAAACGTAGTATTCTTTTTGAATGTCAGCGCCATCTTCGATGTAGATACGGCGTACTTTTTGACCTTCAGGGCCTGTTTGGTGGGTTTTGAGCTGCATACCCAAAATTTCGCCCGCCAGACGTTGCACATCTTCAATGGATTTGGCAACTTTCACGCCACCGCCCTTGCCACGCCCGCCAGCGTGAATCTGGGCTTTGACCACCCAAACGGGGCCACCCAATTTTTGAGCGGCTTCAACCGCCTCTTGAACGGTAAACGCAGGAATGCCGCGTGGTACGGGCAGACCGAACTGACGCAAAATTTCTTTGCCTTGGTATTCGTGAATTTTCATAATGTCTCTTTGTGGAAACGGAAGAGTTAGGAATGTATCATGGTGCAATGCACCAAACTTCAATCTTCCTTACATAACAAATCCTTATATGAAAAAAATTTTTATTGATGGTGAAGCGGGTACGACGGGACTGCTCATTCGTGAGCGGTTACAGGAAATGGCGGGCGTTGAGCTTGTCAGCATTGACCCCGCACTGCGCAAAAATCCCGATGCCAAACGCGAATTGATGGCGCAAGTGGATTTGGTGGTATTGTGCCTTCACGACGATCATGCTATCGAATCAGTAGCTATGATTGCAGAGCTGGAGCGCACTACAGGCCGATTAGGTCCTCGTATTGTAGATGCCTCCACCGCCCACCGCACTGCGCCGGATTGGGTTTATGGCTTCCCGGAATTGTCTGCGACGCAGAAAGAAGCGGTTCGCACAGCCCGCCGCCTCTCGAATCCCGGTTGCTACGCTACGGGCGCGATTGCTTTATTGCGTCCTTTGGTCGATGCAGGTTTGATTCCAGCCGATTTCCCCGTGTGTTTGCCGTCGATTAGCGGTTATTCCGGTGGCGGGCGCAGCATGATTGAAGCCTACGAAGCAGGTACGGCTGAACCGTTTGAACTGTACGCGCTGGGATTGAAGCATAAACACGTCCCCGAAATCATGCGCTATACCGGATTAACGCGCCGCCCCTTGTTTGTGCCAGCGGTTGCCAATTACAAGCAAGGAATGTTGGTGCAACTGCCGCTGCATTTGGATACGCTGCCCGGCAAACCTTCGGCGCACGATTTGCACGATGCCTTGCAAAAACATTACACCAGCGTGGGCAGCGAATGGGTGACGGTTGAACCCGCCACGGCGGATAACAAACTCAGCGCCATCGCTTTGGCGAATACCAATAAGCTGGAATTGCGTGTTTTTGGAAACGATGACCATGCGCTTTTGGTTGCGCGTTTGGATAACCTCGGCAAAGGCGCAAGCGGAGCCGCTGTGCAAAATATCCAATTGATGCTGGGTTTGTGATGCTACAGCGCCGTACCTTTTTAGCAGCAGGATGGGGTAGTTTGGCTCTACCCAGTTGGGCGATTACGGAAAATACGGAAAATCTGCCGCGTGATTCAGCCGTTCCGGGTGGGGTTGCTGCTATTGCTTTAGGAGCTAGCAATGAAGCACCTAAAGCGCTTGCAGGCACTATCCCTTTATTGGTGGTGGGAAACCCCAAGGGCTGGACAGCCTTGGTGGGGATTCCGCTTTCTGCTAAAACGGGGACGGCATCCATCACGGTGGGTGATCGAAAAATCCCGTATGCGATTGCCGCCAAACGCTACGCCGAGCAGCGTTTAACCGTTGCGCCCAAGCATGTCGATTTGTCACCGGACGATTTGGCACGCTATGAACGCGAACGCGCCCACCTCAAGACGGTCATGGCAACCTTTACCCCGCCAGACCGTAGCCGTACCCAGTGGCGGATGCAGGCTCCGGTGGAAGGGCGGCGTTCCGATTCATTCGGAATGCGCCGTATTTTCAACGGGCAGTCACGCAATCCACACAGCGGGATGGATATTGCCGCCGCCACCGGAACACCGATTCTTGCGCCGATGGATGGCGTGGTGATCGACACGGGTGATTATTTCTTCAACGGCAATACGGTGTGGGTGGATCATGGTGGTGGTTTACTCAGCATGGTGTGCCATTTGAGCAGCATTGCCGTGCAAGCCGGTGACCGTGTCCGCACGGGCGATGGGCTGGGTGCAGTGGGCGCGACGGGTCGCGCGACGGGCCCACATCTGCATTGGAGTGTGCTACTCAACCGCGCGATGGTTGATCCAGCTTTGTTTTTGTGATTTCCGCAATACGCTGAATCAAGGGCGCACTGGCGGTGGAGCATTTGGAACAGAGATGCGGGTAGCCTGAAAGGTGTTGCCACTCACCGTACCCATCACCTCCACATACCGACCGTCGCGCAAATCGGCTGGCGTTCCTTCACCCCATTGCGCACGGCTAGCGTTGATATGAATACCACGCAATGTGAACGATGAAAGATCAACCCACGCGCTAACAGTGCCGTGTAGCTCTTGAATGCGTCCACCTTGTGGCGTGGTTTCGATGGTGTTGGCCACCAATTTGCCCGTTTGTTGATTGACGGAGCCGTTGATGGTGATGTACGTTCCAGTACGCAGTTGCGGGCGTATTGCGTCCAATGCAGTGCTGGAGGTATCAATGGGGACACCTTGCACCATCACGACTCCGTTTTCTCCAATTTGAACCAAACCGCTGAGGCGCAATTTATCGGTAGCGAGTGCGCTGGAGCCTAGATTGCGCGTAGCCTGCACCTGCCAAGGTGCTGAATGGGGGTCTTTTTCTTGCTCCCAAGGAACTACTGTCGTGATCAGCGCACCAGTTGTTTCCTTGGTGGGGAAGGCACGTCCTGCCAGCATCGGTTGATTTTCGCTGCCACGCAATGTGCCTGTAATGCGGGCGGATAGCGTGTTCGCAGGGTCTAATTTTTCGATACGGCTGGCACGGATCAAGTCGCGCGATGAATCCTGTGGATCGGTTTGCAGTACGCCATAAATTTGTACCCGATCTTCGACCTTCATATCTTCCAAGCGGGGGTAACCTGCAAGCACCGTCACCGGGCCTTGTGTGGGATCGGTGTTCAACTGTACTTTTTGACCCCATACGGTGATTTGTTTTTCGTACTGCGCAATGGCGCTAACCGTTCCGACCAGTTGCGAATCAATCCGCACACGCACCAGCGTACCTTGGGCATTTAATTCCAGCAAAGCATATTGCCCTACTTGCAAATCCGATACTTGGATGGCTTCTGTTTTCGAGAGGTCACTAGACCCTTGTTCCAAGACCGCTTGACTTTCATCGTAACGAACGCCGTCGATGTAAATACTGCCCAGACCGGTAATTGTGCCGGAGACAAAACCGGTTCCCCCCGTCCCGACCCCGATCCCGCTCGCACTGAGCCAATCGGATGATCCGCCACAGCTCATGAGTAGGAGGGTCATCAAAAGGGGAAAAATGCGTGCAAACAAGCGGTGGAAAATCATGAATGAACCTTTTTTATTCCAATGATTCCGATGATTCCAAGCGACCATCGTGAAAATAAGCACCCAAGCGCACCAAGCGCGTACCCTTGCCCTCATCTTGGACATACAGGTGGCTGGCTTCTTGGAGAAATTCTTTGAGCATATCTGCCCACAATGTACGTGAAAGCTGCGCCAAAGCGTGGGCGGAGGCTTCGGTCAAGCCGCCTGCATAGGCGGCTTGTTCTAATTGCTTGGTTTCAGGAGCAGCATTCAGGTTTTGGGTAGCCGTTTCGATGTGCGCAGCCAAATTAGCGACCCACAGTTCTAGCATTTGTGTCCAATCGCTATGGGGAACAAAACCTGTTTGGTGCAGAACAACGCATTCTTGTCCCTGTGCATCGGGTTCCAATTGTGCCAAGCCTAGCCGAATGAGTTCATTCAATACCGATAGCGGATGCACATCTTGATTCACACTTCGAGCCAGTGTTTCAAAGGATAGGGCATTTTTATCGGATGCCATGCGTGGCAGCGGTAGTGCAGTGCCATCTTCATGTTGATACAGGGGGTCACTAATCCAGCGTGCATACACCTCATTGGGGATGCTGCGTTTGGTCATTTTGGGGGAAGGCATCGGATTTTGCCGCCACGCATTGATGTCTTTGCGGTGGATGCCCGTGCGTAAACTCAGGGCAGAGTCGGTATCTTTTTCTCCGCGCTCCTGTACTTGTGCGAGTGCTTGTTCAATAAACGATGATTTGATTTGGGCAATAAAGCTTTGATAGCCTATGCCCTCATCAATGAGTAAGCGCACCAAGGGCAACATGACGCTGCGGATTGCGTCCAGCACTTGGGTTTGGCGTTCAATGGCTTCCATGGGGAGGTTGAAATAATGGCATCAGCATGAGTGTATCTGCGTCCCAACCATTCCCCCGGAATTCCTACAGTGTGCTGGCAAAACTATCGGTTTGTGCCAGTACACCGACCAAATCGACCACAGTGCCGCTACCGGATGCCACGGCGGTGTAAACGCCATCGGCATTGCCGTCGCGGAAAATTTCATAGTGCGAAAGTCCAGTCGTCGAAGCGGTATGGGTTTCGATCAACAGTCCGTTGCTCACAGTCCAAGTCGTATTGCTTGGTACGACGGTGCTGGACAGCAGAACATTCGTTGTGCCATCCCAGTGGGTGTGAGAAACATCGGTCACCACGCCATTGCTGACGGTAGCCGATACCGTTTTTGCCATCGAAAATCCCAGTGCATTGACGGTGTTGGACGCAGCTGTAGCCACTTTAGAGGTTGCCACGACCTGGTATAGGCCATCTGCATCGGTGTCGCTGAAACGAATGACTTCGGATGCGTTGGTCAGTGTGCGGGTGGATACCACATCGGTACCGCTAACGCTGTACGTCACACCGGTATTCAATGGCAAGGCAACCGTAGTTCCAGAGAGTAGAGCAACACTGGCAGCACTGACGGTAGTTCCGTCGGTGGTGAAGCTGAATACGTCACCCAACCCTGCCAAGCCATGACCCGAAAGACCGCCACGGCCATGACCGCCTACACCCAATCCACCATCCATACCTTTAGACATTTTCGACATTTCATTCTCCTTAAAAAAAGATAAAGCCACTTCATGCCGCTACCGCGTGATCCATAAAAGAGGCGTGCAACGGCATAAATGTGACTTTATCACATTTTTAAGAGGTGGGATAAGAAATGTGATTTTTTCACATAAATTATGACGATAGAACTTCGCGTGCAGCTTGCAGGGTGGCGGCGATGTCTTCATCGCTGTGGGCTGCACTCACAAATCCGGCCTCGTACAGGGCGGGAGCCAAGTAAACGCCCCTTTCCAACATGCCGTGGAAGAAGGCATTGAAGCGTTTGCTGTCGGTCGTCATGACCTTGGCGTAGTTTTGCGGCAGCGCATCGAAGAAGAAGAAACCAAACATCCCACCCTCGCTATCTACACTGAAGGGTACGCCCGCTTCGTCGGCAATGCCTTTTAAGCCAGCCATGAGTTTTTGGGTTTTTGCACCCAAGGCTTCGTAGAAACCGTCTTTACTGATTTCATGCAGCGTTGCCAGACCGCAAGCGGTGGCAATCGGGTTACCCGATAGCGTTCCGGCTTGATAGACGGGGCCGAGGGGGGCGAGGTGTTCCATGATCGCGCGTTTGCCGCCGAATGCTGCCAAGGGCATACCACCACCAATCACTTTGCCCATGACGGTGATGTCGGGTTCAAAATTCGGCAACACCGAGGCGAGTGCTTTGGCGTAGATGCTTTGGGCGCTACCGAGTGCCACGCGGAAGCCAGTCATCACCTCATCAAAAATAAACAACGCGCCGTATTGGGTACACAGTTCGCGGCAACGCTGCATAAAGGGCAGGGAGGCGCGGACAAAATTCATGTTTCCGGCAATGGGTTCGATGATGATGCAAGCCAAATCTTTGCCGTGTAGGGCAAAGGCTTCTTCCAGTTGGGGGATATTGTTGTACTCCAACACCAAGGTGTGTTGAACGACTTCGGGCGGTACGCCTGCGCTGGTGGGGTTGCCGAAGGTTGCCAGACCCGACCCCGCTTTGACCAAGAGTGAATCGGCATGACCGTGGTAGCAGCCCTCAAATTTCAAAAATTTGTTACGCCCTGTAACGCCACGCGCGAGCCGAATGGCACTCATACCCGCTTCTGTACCACTGCTTACGAGGCGTACCATATCCATAGAGGGAACCAAGCGTAAAATTGCTTCTGCTAATTCCACTTCGCGTTCTGTGGGAGCGCCAAAGGAAAAACCTTGGTGGATCGCGTTTTGCACGGCTTCCACCACCGCCGGATGACCGTGACCCAAAATCATAGGCCCCCAAGAGCCGATATAGTCGATGTGGCGCTTGCCATTGGCATCCCAAAAATGGGAACCTTGCGCTTTGGCAACGAAACGGGGTGTGCCGCCGACGGCTCGAAAAGCACGCACGGGGGAATTGACACCCCCCGGAATCACTTTTTGGGCGCGTTGAAAAAGGTTTAAATTGTGATCGCTAGTAGGATTCATGGAAAGTTAATGGAGATAGCGTGGAGGATAGGGGGGTGATTGAATTGTTTGAGGCAAGCGTGCTTTTAGCGTGTTTGCTTCTATACAATCATCGCATTGTATTTTTTAATGGAATTCTGCTGGACTCCATTGAAAAATTCGGCAACGGAGGAACAACGAATGGTGTGTTTCCCGTTTTATCGACTACATAGGATCAGGAGTAACACCTTTTGAGTACCGCTGCAACCAAGGTCAGAGTTTTGGTCATAGACGACAGCAACACTATCCGCCGTAGTGCCGAAATCTTTCTCAAACAAGGTGGGCATGAAGTAATGCTAGCGGAGGATGGGTTTGATGCGTTGGCAAAGGTGAATGACTATCGACCACAGCTTATTTTTTGCGATATTTTGATGCCTCGCTTGGATGGGTATCAGACATGTGCCATCATCAAGCGCAATGAACAGTTCACTAATGTGCCTGTTGTGATGCTGTCTTCCAAAGATGGTGTTTTCGACAAAGCGCGTGGCCGGATGGCTGGGGCACAAGATTACCTGACAAAGCCTTTTACGAAAGATCAATTACTTCAGGCTGTTCAACAATTTGGAGCTACCACACAAGGAGCAAATGAATGACTATTCAAAAAGTGTTAATCGTTGACGATTCCAAAACAGAAACCATGTTTTTGACGGACATTTTGCAAAAAAATGGTTATGTCGTCAGCTCGGCTGAAAATGCCGAGGAAGCGTTCAAACGCTTGGAAGAGCAGAAACCCGATCTCATTTTGATGGATGTGGTGATGCCCGGCCAGAATGGTTTTCAATTGACGCGTGCGATCAACCGTACACCTGAATATGCGGATATTCCGATCGTCATGTGTACCAGTAAGAATCAAGAAACAGACCGTGTATGGGGAATACGCCAAGGTGCGCGTGACTACATCACCAAGCCTGTGGATTCTTCTGAGTTGTTCGCAAAAATCAAGGCACTAGGTTAATACTTTTCTAACTCATGGCCAATCGCGAAGCACTCCGAGAACTCCAGAGCCGACTAGCGGGTCGACTACAGACTGCACACACACAGGGTACCTCTGTGGCGTGGTTGGCGGTGCGTGTCGGTGGGAACAATTTGCTGTTCCCATTGGGACAATCTGGGGAAATTGTCCCTTTAGGTACACCACAATCCGTTCCCTATGTTCGCACCTGGTTTCGCGGGATTTCGAATATTCGGGGCGGTTTGTATGGTGTTGTTGATTTAGCGGCCTTTCTGAAAGAAAGTCTGGGTGGTGACTGGACATCGTCTAATATGCACGAGCATAGTGTTATCACCCTGAATGCTTCTCTGGAGGTAAATTGTGCACTGGAAGTGGATTCATTGTTGGGATTGCGCGGTGCCGATGCCTTCACCTCCACTTCTCCTGCCGATCCGGGTGCCCCGGCCTATTTGGGTAACCAGTTTTTAGATACTGCTGGTGTGCAGTGGCAGGAGATTGATTTACGTATCTTGTCACAAACCCCTCAATTTTTGAGTATCAGCGCTTAGACCATCGTAAGGTTTGACCATGTCCATCGTCGATAAAATTAAAAACGCTTTTAGAAAAAAGCAACCAGAATCTGAACTTGATTCACGACTTAGCCTTGCTATGCCCGATGATTCATCCAACCTCATGGATGAGACGCTCCATGTGGGTGGATCTGCTGCCGTTGCTGGTAACGGTAATGCGAATAACAACGGTGACATGAACGATCATGATCCCGATAACGTGCTTATCGGTGATGCCGATGAAAACAAGCCCACCGCTGACGATTTGATCCATATCCCCGTTTTGGGCGAGCGTTCGGTTGCACAGCAGCAACGGCTCTTGTTCTCCCTGCTGGGTGGTGTGTTGGTCGTCTTGGGTGGTGTGACTGCCTATGCGCTGTACCAATCGGAAAAAGTGGCCAAGCAGTTGGGAACTTCCAGTGAGGTATTGATTCAATCACAACGCTTGGCGAAATCGGTTTCTCAGGCAGTGATTGGCAATCCACAAGCGTTTCAGGACGTGATGGAAAGTCAGGGGCTGGTCGTTACGGCGGCACGCGGGTTGCGTGATGGTAGCGATTCGGTACGTCCTTTGGATGGTGATTTGGTCGCAGCGTTGGACAAAGTAATGCCCATGGTGGAGCGAGCCGAGTCCAATGCCAAAACGGTGTTGAACCAAAAAGCGATTTTGACGCAAATCAATACGGCGTTGCGCTACATCAACCGCTACTCCTCGGATATGTTGGAAGTGTCGGAAGCTATTTTGGCAACGAAATTGCAACAAGGCGCTGCAACCCCAGAGGTTTCTGCGGTGGGTCAGCTAGTGATGTTGACACAGCGTATCGGTAAATCTTCCAATGAATTTATTACGACAGAAGGTGTTAGCCCTGAGGCGGCTTTCTTGTTGGGTAAAGATTTGAATTCGTTTAAGACGATTGCAGAAGGTTTGTTGCAGGGTAATCAAGATTTGCATTTGACTCCCCCTCGTGATCAAATCTCAATCGATCAACTGAATAAGTTGCTTCAACTTTACGAAAGCACCCGTATTCAAGCCAGTTCGATTCTGACCAATATCAATGGTTTGGTGGCAGCGCGTAAAGCACAGGATGTCATCATTGCAGATAGCGAACCCTTGCGTTTTGATTTCCAAGCGATTCAACATCAGTTGGAAGAGTCCAGCGGTATTGATGGTTTGACTTTGTTGGCCTTGGTATTGCTTTCAGGTCTTGCCTTGGCTTGTGCTGCTGGTTTGTCGTACATTCAAGTTTTGGATAGCCGTCGCCGTCAAAAAGTAGCGGAAGAGCAGCGTATGGCTGCGGAACGTCAAGAGCGTGAAGCCAAGCGTATCAACGATGCCAACCAAGCTGCGATTTTGCGTTTGATGAATGAATTGCAAACGGTGGCGGAAGGTGACTTGACACAAGAAGCGACCGTGACCGAAGACATTACGGGCGCGATTGCGGACTCGGTGAACTATACGGTGGAAGAATTGCGTTCGCTCGTTTCCAACGTACAAAACACCGCTACCCGCGTGGCACAGACCACCGCAGATGTGGATGCTACATCGACCGAATTGCTTGCTGCGTCTAATGAACAACTGCACGAAATTCGTGAAACAGGTCGCTCGGTAGTGGATATGGCGGCTCGTATTAATGATGTATCGGTACAAGCGCAGGAATCTGCGGATGTGGCGCGTCAATCGCTGCGTGCTGCGGAATCGGGTTTGAGTGCGGTACAAGATGCCATCGGTGGTATGAATGCTATCCGCGATCAAATTCAGGAAACGTCCAAGCGTATTAAGCGTTTGGGTGAATCTTCGCAAGAGATTGGGGAGATTACCGAGCTGATTTCTGACATTACCGAACAAACCAACGTGTTGGCTTTGAATGCAGCGATTCAGGCGGCTTCTGCGGGTGAAGCAGGACGCGGATTCTCGGTGGTAGCTGAAGAGGTGCAACGTCTGGCAGAACGTTCTGCGGATGCGACACGTCAGATTGCTGCACTGGTGAAAGCGATTCAAACCGATACGCAAGACGCGATTGGTGCGATGGAACGTTCTACCCAGGGTGTGGTGGAAGGTGCTAAATTGTCCGATAACGCGGGTACTGCGCTGACGGATATTGATCGGGTATCGCGTAAAGTGGCTGACCTGATTGAGCAAATTTCCAATGCAGCCTCTAAGGAAGCGGCATTGGCCAATGTGGTCGCGGAAAACATCCAGCACATTTTTGCGGTGACGGAACAAACGGGAGAGGGTACACGCCTGACGGCTTCTCAAGTACGCGAGTTGTCGCGTATGGCAGAAGAATTGCGTCAATCGGTTGCACGCTTCAAGATTGTTTGATAACTAGAAAAGAGACCCAGGAGAGTCCATACCCATGGCATCGAACTCAGCCGATTCTGGCAACAATGAACTAGCGGCTGGTGACCTTGGCCCATTGGCTTGGGTGTTAGAGGAGCTGCGCAAGTCTTTGGATGGTGCAAGCAAGGCATTGCGGCGCTTTGTCCGTGATGCCGAGGCAGCCAGAGGTTCTAACCTTGCCGAAGTAGATGCAAGCCATCTGCGTATCGCACGCCAGCAGCTGCATCAGGCGGTTGGCGCGTTGGAAATGGTGGGGCTTGCAGCACCTGCCAAGATGCTCAGAGTGATGGAGGCGTTGGCACAAAAGTTTGTGCAGCGCCCCGATTTGTGCAGCGAGGTAGCCGCTACCTGTATGGAGCGTGCTAGCTCTGCATTGACCGAGTATCTGGAAGGGGTTCTCAAGCGCAAGACAGGATCGTCGGTTGCACTCTTTCCCCAATACAAGGCGGTTGCCGAGTTGGTGGGCGGGGAGCAACCCCATCCCGCTGATTTGTGGGCTATTGAATGGCGCTGGCGCGGTGTGAAGCCTCCAGCCGGAATGGCGGCACTTGCTTACAGCTCTCCCGGTGTGAAAGAACAAATGGAGCAAGCATTGCTTGCTGTCATGCGCTCTGGTGATGTGGAGGCTGCCGTACACATGCGGGTTCAGTGCATGGGTTTAGCTGCGGGGCAAGCGAGTCTTGAGGTACGTACATTTTGGATGATCTGCGCGGCTTTCTTTGAAAGTGTTGCGCTCGGGTTGATTCCGATAGATGTATATACCAAGCGCGCAGCCTCGAAAATATTGCGCCAATTTGCGACGCTCATTGCGAATAATACGGGCGTATCGGAGAGTCTTGCGCGTGAGTTGTTATTCTTCTGCTCCCTTTCTGTCCCGACACAAAGTAAGCCTGCACCGGTCTTGAGTGCAGTGCGTGCAGCGTATGGCTTGGCGCACAGCAAATTCATCAATTATGAAGTTGAGCAGTTTGGACGCTTTGATCCAGCAGCCTTGGTTCTGGCACGTAAACGCATTGCCGCAGCAGCTGAGACGTGGGCCGCTCTGGCGGGTGGAGATGTCAATCGCTTGAAACCAGCGTTGGAGCAATTTACCGCAGTCGCTGATTCCGTCATCAAATTGCATTCAGAAAACCGTCCATTGGCGCGTGCATTGGTGCATGTGATTGATGTTTCGGTACGATCGGGTAAAGCTCCATCGGCTTCGGTGGCGATGGAAATTGCAACGGCAATTTTGTATCTTGAAGCTACTTACGATGATTTAGACCCAGCCGATACCACGATATCAGAGCGCAGCGAGCGTTTGGCGCAGCGCCTAGAGCATGTTGTGTCCGGTGGTGAATCGGAGCCGCTCGAAATTTGGATGGAAGAGCTGTACCGCCGTGTGAGCGACCGCCAAACCATGGGCAGTGTGGTGGATGAGTTGCGGACGGCACTGTCTGAAGTAGAAAAATCATTGGATGAGTTCTTTAGAAGTGCCAATGACAAATCGCTTTTAAGAGAAGTACCAAGCCAACTGGCGCAAATGCGTGGTGTATTCTCAGTTTTGGGATTGGATCAACCCGCATTGGCTGCGCTGCGTATGCGTGCCAGTGTGGAGCAGTTGATGCTGGGTGAATCCAGTACACAAGCACCACGCCCCGGACTGTTTGAGAAATTGGGAAATAGCCTAGGGGCTATGGGATTCCTGATCGACATGCTGAGTTATCAGAGAACCTTGGCGAAAAAACTGTTTGTTTATGACGAGGAACTTGGTGAATTCAAACCCCTGATGGGGCGGCAACGGGTGGAAGTTGCACCCGAAGAAGAAGTGCAAGTTATTGAAGAAATATCCCAGCCCTCTGTGGTTGAAACTCCCGAATTGGCGATACCAGAGCCAGAACCAGAGCCCGAAATGGAAGAAGATGAAGATACCGCCGAGCTGATTGATATTTTTCTCGAAGAAGCGCGTGAGGTGGTGGAAAATGGCTTGGCCGCAGTCAAGGTACTGGAGCGTGATCCATCCAACATCGCAGAACAAACCACGCTACGCCGTGCTTACCATACCCTGAAGGGCAGTTCCCGCATGGTGGGACTGACAGAGTTCGGTGAGGCCGGTTGGTCGTTTGAGCAATTGTTCAATAGCTGGTTGGCAGAGCATCGCCCTGCTACCAAAGAGTTATCAGAGTTGGCAAAAACATCCATGGTGGCCTTTGGTCAATGGGTTGAAGATATTGCCGCTAAAAAACGTACACCGTGGAGTGCGCAGGCTTTCCGAGATTCTGCGGATGCTATGCGCCTGAGCGGTCAGTTTGTACCTTTGCGTACACCGGGTGCTGAACCTGTTGTGAATGTGGTACCTCCCCCTCCCCCTCCAGTGGCTCGGATTGAGGTTGCTCCTGTGGTGGAGCCGGTTGTACCCGTGATCGTGCCAGTAGTGGAGTCTGTAGAATTGCATGAGTTTGATTTTGTTGATTTCAAATTGACAGACTCGCCTCCACAAGAGATTCCACCTCTTACAGAGGTAGCGATCGCTCCCCAGCCTGCACCTGAGCCAGAACCTACGCCAGAACCAGAGCCTGCGATCGTAGATATTGCGGTTGATGCGGTTGATGCGGTTGATGTCACGGATGGATTAGAAGAAGATGAAGATCTTCAGGTGAAGCGCATCGGTGATTTGGAATTGAGTACGCCCCTCTACCATGTGTATTTGGAAGAGGCAGAAGGTCGTTCCCGTAATCTGCAAAAAGAATTGCAGCAATGGGTCGTGAAATTGCCGCAGCAAATTTCCGATACACCCGTTATTTTGGCGCATTCGTTGGCGGGTAGTTCGGCAACGGTGGGGTTCATGTCGCTTGCTGATGTGGCACGCCATTTGGAACATGCTTTGCTGCACATGCAGTTGCAAAAACAATGCCGTTTGGATCATGCGCAGGTTTTTGCGCGTGCCGCAGATGAGATTTGTCGCTTGTTGGATCGGTTCGCTGCGGGCTTTTTGGATACTGCCGAAACGACGGTTTTGCAGGACTTGGAATACATCATTCACACCGAATGTGCAACCACACCGCTTCCTGAGTCAGATCATGTGGATGATGATGCTGATATGCCGATAGAGCATATTGATACGGATGCCCATTTTGATGTGTTCGATGAAATCAGTGACGTAACGACCGACGAAACTATCGGGCATGTTGAAGAGGTATCCATTTCGTTAGATGCTTTGAATGCGTTAGAAGAATTTGAAGCACTGAATGACAACACCACGAAACCCACAATAGAAGCCGCGACACCCGTTGCTACTATGCCCGATTGGAATCTGGATTCCGCGATTGCACCGGAGTTTGAACCAGAATCCGAATTTGCGGTATCACCGCTGTCGGTTTCTATTGCGATGGCTACGGCGGCGGCTACAGCGGCAGCACCTTTGATGCCCATGACGGCAGCTCCGCTCCGAGTTGTTTGCGCACCGCAGGAACACGAAATTGATGCCGTCGATCAACTGGACGATGATTTACTGGCCATTTTTGAAGAAGAAGCGGGTGAATTACTCCCCACTTTGGGTGCGGCCTTGCGCAAGTGGGTTGATGACCCCAGCGATAACCATTCGCGTACCGAGGTGCTGCACGTCTTGCATACGCTGAAAGGTAGTGCGCGTTTGACGGGCGCGATGCGTCTGGGTGAAATGGCGCACCGCATGGAGTCCAGCATTGCAGATATGGGTCTGGGCATGTTGCAGTCGATTCAAATTGAGCCGCTGCTTGCACGTTTTGACCAAATTCAGGATACCTTTACGTGCTTGTTTGCACCACCAGCACCCGATGAGATGGGTGACGAGGAGCCATTCCAAGAATCAACGGTGGCCGATGTACCAACGGACGTATTCGCTTCGGTGACAGACGCTGTGTCGTCGCAACAGCCAGTCGTTTCGACTGCCGTCACCGTTGCGCCTGCACGCAATACAGCGCGGGTGCAGGCGGCTAATTTGATTCGCCAATCGGGCAGTCAAACGGTGCGTGTACGCTCTGGCTTGTTGGATCGTTTGGTCAATCAAGCGGGTGAGGTCATGATTGCGCGGGCGCGTTTGGAAGTCCATGTCGGTCAATTACGCTCGTCTTTGCGTGATTTGAATACCAACTTGGAGCGTTTACGCTACCAATTGCGTGACATCGAATTGCAATCCGAATCGCAAATGCAGTCGCGTATCGCCCAAACCAAGGATACCAGCCAAAGCTTTGACCCCTTGGAATTTGACCGTTTCACCCGCGTGCAAGAATTGACACGAATGATGGCAGAGTCCGTGCATGACGTGGCAACCGTGCAACGTAGCCTGCAAAAAACCATTGAAGGCGCGGAAGATGATCTGATTGCCCAAGGTCGTCAGGCGCGTGAGTTGCAACGTGATTTGTTGCGCACCCGCATGGTTGAATTTGAAAGCATCGCCGAACGTTTGTACGGCGTGGTGCGTCAATCGTCCAAAGAGACTGGAAAACAGGTCAAACTCGATATTTCCGGTGGAACGATCGAGATGGATCGCGGTATGCTGGAGCGCATGGCGACGGTGTTTGAACACATCCTACGTAATTCGGTCAGCCACGGTATTGAGAGTTTGGAACAGCGTGTGAGCCGAGGTAAGCACGCGATTGGTACGGTCAGCATCCACGTTAGCCAAGAGCGTAACGACATTTGGATCATGTTCCATGACGATGGCGGCGGCTTGCACTTGGAAAAAATCCGCGCCAAAGCCATTGCCAATGGGGTGATTCGTGCCGATGAAGTGTTAAGCGAAGGTGAAGCCGCTAATCTCATCTTCCGTCCGGGTTTTTCGACCGCTGAGCAAGTCACGGAACTGTCGGGTCGTGGTGTGGGAATGGACATTGTGCGTACCGAGGTCAATGCCTTGGGTGGTCGCATCGAAACCACTACCGAACTCGGTAAAGGCACTACCTTCAAAATCGTATTGCCATTGACCACTGCGGTGACGCAGGTGGTAATGTTGCGCATGGGTGATATGTCTATCGGTGTTCCAGCCGGATTGATTGACCGTATTTTGCGTGTACCCGAACAATCACTGCTGCAAGCTTACGAGCAAGGTGGTTTTGTGGAAGGGGAAGAAACATTACCCTTCTTCTGGGCGGGTGCGTTGCTGCAAGTGTCGCATCAAAGTGCTGAGACTGTCGGTAAAACCCGATCGGTATTGGTGTTCCGCAGTGCGGGTCAGCGTATCGCCTTGCATGTGGATGAGGTTCTGGGTAACCAAGAGGTCGTGGTGAAGAATATGGGGCCACAGTTGTCCCAGCTTCCCGGCTTGGCGGGCATTTCGGTTCTGCCATCCGGTGCGGTTTCGTTGATTTACAACCCCGTGGCCTTGGCAGCGGTGTACGGCAATCTGGCGAAAGAAACCAGCCGTTTGGCTGTCAAGCAAAAAGGCCTTGCCAGCGCACCGGTCAAAACGGCTACCAAATCGGGCAGCGACAATCCAATCCCACTTATTTTGGTGGTGGACGATTCGATTACGGTGCGCCGTGTTACCCAGCGTTTGCTCAAGCGCGAAGGTTATCGGGTCGCATTGGCAACCGATGGTTTCAATGCGCTGGAAAAATTGCAGGAAGAAAAACCGACCTTGGTACTCTCCGACATCGAGATGCCACGCATGGACGGTTTCGATTTGGCGCGTAACATCCGTTCCGATCCGAATCTGCGTGATTTGCCGATCATCATGATTACCTCGCGTATTGCGACCAAGCACAAGGAACATGCGCAAGATTTGGGCGTGGATCACTACCTCGGCAAGCCGTACTCGGAAGATGAGTTGTTGCGTCTGATTCGCAGCTACTGCACCGAAAAGGCGGCATCCTGACGATGAACCCCGACCAGTGCAGTACATTTTTGGCGATTGATTTTGGAATCAAACGCCTCGGTATTGCAGTGGGAAACCGCCTGTTCGGTACTGCACAGGCGGTGGGTTCGGTCAAGGCTGAGGGTAAGGCGCGTTTTGATGCGATTGCCCCCTACATCAAAGAATGGCAACCCGATGGTTTGGTGATTGGTGTACCCTATCACCCCGATGGGGCTGCCCATGAAAATACCTTGCTGGCACAAAAATTCGGTCGTCAAATGCGGGGACGCTTTGGCCTGCCCGTGTTTGAGGTAGATGAACGCTACAGTACGACCGAAGCCCTCTCCTACGGCGCAAAAGACGCGGATGCTGCATCTGCGTGCATTATTTTGGAACAATTTCTGTATTCTCTATGCTCTACAAGCGCAACCCCCAACTGAATCGACATGGGGAACTGGTGCATTTGCTCTCCACTGAAGGATTGCCAAAAGACATCATCACCCACATCCTTGATACCGCTGCGAATTTCATCTCGGTCAATGACCGCGAGGTGAAAAAAGTTCCCTTGTTGCACGGCAAAAGCGTGTTCAATCTCTTTTTTGAGAATTCAACCCGCACCCGCACGACCTTTGAAATCGCGGCTACTCGCCTTTCTGCGGACGTTATCAATTTGGATATTTCGCGTTCGAGTGCCTCTAAAGGTGAATCGTTGTTGGATACGATTGCCAATTTGAGCGCAATGGCCGCCGATATGTTCGTGGTGCGCCACAGCGAATCGGGCGCACCGTATTTGATCGCCCAACACGTTGCGCCCCATGTCCACGTTATCAATGCGGGCGACGGTCGCCACGCCCACCCCACACAGGGGTTGCTGGATATGTTCACGATTCGGCATTACAAAAAAGATTTTGCCAATCTCACGGTGGCGATTGTGGGCGATGTGCTGCATTCACGCGTGGCACGTTCCGATATTCACGCGCTGACCACGCTGGGCTGTGCCGAAGTGCGGGTGGTGGGGCCGAAAACACTGATTCCATCCGACTTATCCCACATGGGTGTGCGCGTTTGCCATACCTTGGAAGAAGGGATTAAAGATTGTGATGTCATCATCATGCTGCGCCTGCAAAATGAACGCATGAGCGGTGCATTGTTGCCATCGGTGCAAGAATTTTTCAAGAGCTACGGTTTGACACCGGAAAAACTGCAACTTGCTAAACCCGATGCCATTGTGATGCACCCGGGGCCTATCAATCGCGGGGTCGAGATTGATTCGGCGGTGGTGGATGGCGTACAAAGTGTGATTCTGCCGCAGGTGACGTTTGGTATCGCCGTGCGCATGGCGGTGATGAGCATTGTGGCGGGCAATAACGCCGATAACCGGAGGGTAGCTTAATGAAAACAGCAATGAAGACCCTCATTCAGGGTGGGCGTGTCATTGATCCGGCTACAGGTTTTGATGCGATTACCGATGTAGCCCTTGCCGATGGTGTGGTGGTAGCTATCGGAAACAGAACCGATTTCACACCCGACCAAACGATAGATGCCACTGGCTGCATCGTGATGCCCGGTTTGATTGATTTGGCGGTGCGTTTGCGCGAACCCGGACATGAACACGCGGGTATGTTGGCATCCGAACTCGCCGCAGCGGTAGCCGGTGGTGTGACGCGCGTGGTGTGTCCACCGGATACCGATCCGGTGCTGGATGAGGCCGGTTTGGTGGAAATGTTGCGCTACCGTGCCGACCGCCTCCAGCTCGCGGGGGTGTATCCACTCGGTGCGCTGACCCGTAATCTGGAAGGCGAAGTGCTGACGGAGATGTTGCACCTCACGCAGGCGGGCTGCATCGGTTTTGGTCAGGCGGAAGTCGCGTTAGCCGATACGCAAGTCATGCAACGTGCTTTGCAATACGCCAGCACTTTTAATTACACGGTGTGGTTGCGTCCGCAGGAAAAATACCTCGGTAAAGGTGTGGCAGCGAGTGGCCCTTTGGCGATGCGCATGGGCTTGAGCGGTGTTCCCGTTGCCGCTGAAACCATCGCCCTGCATACGATTTTTGAACTGGTGCGTTCGACCCGTGCGCGGGTGCATCTGTGCCGCTTGAGTAGTGCAGCGGGTGTGGCGCTGGTGCGTCAGGCGAAGCAAGAAGGTTTGCCGATTAGCTGTGATGTCAGCATCAATTCCCTGCATTTAACCGATGTGGATATGGGGTATTTCGATAGCCGTATGCGCCTGAATCCCCCACTGCGCCAGCAGCACGACCGCGATGCCTTGCGTGCAGCGTTGGCAGACGGCACGATTGACGCGCTGGTTTCTGACCACACGCCCGTTGATGACGATGCCAAAGCACTCCCCTTCGCGCAAAGCGAACCCGGGGCAACGGGGCTGGAATTGTTGCTAAGCCTCACCTACAAATGGGCGTTGGATCACAACATCCCCTTGGCACAGGCATTGGGAACGATTACCCACCGCGCAGCGGATGTAGTCGGTTCGGCATGGGGTGATGCGGCGGCAATGGTGGGGCGCTTGCAAGTCGGCGCTCCGGCGGATGTGTGCGTATTTGATCCGGCTGCCCATTGGGTGGTGGAATCGTCCGCGCTGCGCAGCCAAGGGCCGCATACGCCCTTCAGTGGCTACGAATTACCAGTGCGGGTACGGGCTACCGTCGTGGGTGGTCATGTGGCGTACCGCGCATGATGTTCGTTGCTCTATGGCGCTTGGTGCGGGTCGGTTTGCAACTGATTGCCGGATTGTGGTTGTGCGGATGGCAGTTTCCGCGCTTGTCTGAATCGGAAAGGCAGCACCGCATCCAGCTCTGGGCGCTGGGGGTGTTGCGGGCGTTGGGAATGGAGCTGCAAGTCAAAGGTCAGCCTGCGCTATCGGGGCCGCTGCTGCTGGTGGCGAACCATATTTCGTGGGCAGATATTGCGATATTGCACGCAGCACGCCATTGCCGTTTTATCTCCAAAGACGCAATCAGCCGCTGGCCGGTGATTGGTAAGCTCGCTCGGGCATCGGGTACGCTGTTCATCACCCGCGAATCACGGCGCGATGCCCTGCGCGTGGTGCATCAAATGGTGGATTGTTTGCGGGCGGGCGAAGTGCTGGCGGTGTTTCCAGAAGGGACAACGGGCGATGGTCATGCGCTCTTGCCCTTTCACGCCAATTTGCTACAAGCCGCCATTACCGCCAATGTGCCGATTCAACCGATTGCCCTGCATTTTGTGGACGGTAAAACGGGTGAAACCAGTTTTTCGCCCTGCTACAAGGGGCGCGATACCTTGATGCAATCCCTGTGGCGCACCTTGTGTACCCCGAATTTGAAAGCGATTATTGAATTCGGCACACCCGAATACGCCCAAGGTCGTGATCGCCGTGCGTGGGCAACCGATTTGCAGCAAAAAATCGAAACAATGCGGGGTTGATTCGTTGGGGCGATGCCTTGGTTCACCGTTCACCACGTAGCGGGTTCAAAGGCTTCCGAATTGTGGATTTCCATGCTATCGCCCGACTGCGCCAAAACGTATAAGCCCTTGCTATGGGCATAATCCCGCACTTCATCCGCAATTACCATACCCGCCACCGCGCCCAGCACGGTATGGTTTTTGAGCTGCGGAAAATAATGTTTGAAAACAGCAAGGCGCTCAAGGTGTTCATCCACGCCGTCTTGGGTCAATTTGGATTTGCATTCCACCGCAATCAAGGTTTCGGTATTGACCACGAGTAAATCAATTTCAATCCCGAGTTTTCCATCATCCCGAACCCCTTTCATATTGGATGCCACCTGGTGAACGGGCAACCCGCGCTCTTGAAACAACCGCACCACCGCCGGACGCACCATTTCTTGCACAAACTCCCCCAGCCGATTCGCCTGCCCACCCAATTGGCGCGACAATTCTTTCATCCGCTTATCAAAATCAATCCGGCTTTTCTCGGCAGCGGCGGCGCGTTCCGCTTCTAGCGCTTTGCTTTCTTTCAATCGTCTGTCGAAGTCCATTGAGCTGTGTTGCAAGAAACGCCACATTTCTTCGAGGGTAAGAAGCGGCGCATTGAAATGAGGGGTTGATTCAATCGTGTTCAT
>CALMCD010000232.1 GCA_937863075.1 uncultured Rhodoferax sp.
GAGCCTTTTATTCGATCAAAGGTTGACGACTTTCCTGTCAGCATAATTACAGGAATATGCTTGGTATTTTTTCCTTTTTTTATTGTTTTACAAACTTCGTAGCCATCGATTCCGGGCAGAACGACATCCAAGAAGACAATATCGTATTGGTGGGTGGATAACAAATCCAGCGCTTCTTCGCCCGTTTCCGCCACATGAACGGTCAGACCCAAAGAGGCCAAACCCAGCTCAATGTGCTTGCGTACAGTGGGGCTGTCATCCACCACCAAGGCAACCTTCGCCCCCACCACCACATCCGCTACGACTACCGATGCGGGTTGGAGTTTGGCCACCATTTCATCCAACAAGGTGAGCAGACGCGCTCCCAGCAAAGGACGTTTAAGGAAAGTTTGACCGCTCACTTCGGCACTGGAGATGAACACGGTTGGTTCATCGCAATATGTCGATTCCCACGATTGAACCGCTTGTTTGCTGTCGCCATCCACCAAAAGAATATCCCGTTGTTGCCCCTGTGTATCCAAGGCAACATCCCAAAATTCGTAAGCGCACGCCCTGTTTGAACTGATTCGTCCAACACTTTTGAGAACACGCTGCTCTACTTCTGGCAAACCCAGCATCCCAACGCGGTAGGTTTCACTTTTTTTCAAGCAACACTCCTTTAAATTTCACCTTTTACGGTTCACTATAACTGATTCAGATGAAGTCCAGCGTCTTCACGCCGGTCGCCGTACCCAGCAAGCACACATGCGCACGCTGAAAGGCAAATACTCCCACCGTCACGACTCCCGGCCATTGACTTACTTCGGCCTCAAACGCCACGGGATCGGTAATCTGTAGTCCGCGAACATCCACAATGTGCTGACCATTATCCGTTACCAATGGCTTACCATCTTTCAAACGAACGGCGGCCTGTCCACCTTTTGCCTGAAATTGAGAAATAATACGTTGACTGGACATCGGGATAACTTCGACCGGCAATGGAAATACACCGAGGGTTTGTACCAGTTTGGATTCGTCTGCAATACAAATAAAACGATCCGATTGGGCTGCGATGATTTTTTCGCGCGTCAATGCCGCACCGCCACCCTTAATCATATAACCGCTACCGTCAATTTCATCGGCACCGTCGATATACACCGACAAGCGATCAACCGCATTGGAATCAAATACCGTGATACCCGCCGCTTGCAGCCGTTCCGTGCTGGCGATGGAGCTAGAGACCGCACCTTTGATTTGATCCTTCATCGTAGCCAATGCGTCGATAAACTTATTGACGGTGGAACCCGTACCCACCCCCACAATCTCACCCGGCACGACATAGCGCAGTGCGGCCTGACCGACCAGCGTTTTCAGTTCATCTTGAGAGAGTGTAGGGAGCGTTGTAGTATTCATAAGAGAAAATCCAGAGTTTGCAAAGTGCGATTCATCAAAACATTCATCAAAACAGAAAGATTATCCAATGTCTCTCATCCCTTATTCCCTCACACGCCATATTCTGTTCCAGATGGATGCCGAGACCGCCCACGAGCGGATGTTAGATGGTATTGCGCATACCCAAAACACCCTCCTACAGAACGCCTACACCCGCAAGCAGGTTGACGACCCGATTGAACTGGCAGGTCTGCGTTTTCCCAACCGTGTGGGATTGGCTGCCGGATTGGACAAAAATGCCCGCTGCATTGACGGCTTTGGCGCGATGGGCTTTGGCTTTGTCGAAGTCGGAACCGTCACCCCCAAAGGGCAACCCGGCAATCCCAAACCCCGTATCTTCCGCATTCCTGAAAAAAATGCGGTTATCAATCGCTTAGGTTTTAATAACGAGGGCTTGGATGCGTTTTTACACAATGTAGCCCAATCGAAAAAAAGAAAAAACATCCTGCTGGGCTTGAACATCGGCAAAAACGCCGCCACCCCCATCGCCAACGCTACCGACGATTACCTGACGTGCCTGAATGGGGTTTATCCGCACGCCGATTACGTCACCATCAACATTTCCAGCCCCAACACGCAAAACCTGCGCACCCTGCAAAGTGATGAGGCGTTGGATCAACTGCTAGGCGCAATCGCCGCCCGCCGCGAAATTTTGCAGCAGCAGCACGGTAAGCGTATCCCCATCTTCGTGAAAATTGCCCCCGATTTGAACTCTGCCCAAATCAGCGTGATTGCCGCCAGCCTGCGCTACCACGCGATGGACGGCGTGATTGCCACCAACACTACCTTGAGCCGTGATGCCGTGAAAGGTCTTCCCCACGCAGAGGAAGCAGGTGGGTTATCGGGAACGCCCGTTTTTGATGCCAGCAACCGCGTGATTACCCAATTACGTGCCACCTTGGGCGAAAAATTCCCCATCATTGGGGTGGGCGGCATCATGACGGCTGCCGATGCCGTCGCCAAAATTCGTGCCGGAGCCGATGTCGTGCAAATCTACACGGGCTTGATTTACACCGGCCCCGAATTGGTGC
>CALMCD010000233.1 GCA_937863075.1 uncultured Rhodoferax sp.
CGTGATTTAAGTACCGGATTCGCATCGTTACTCAAGATATTCCAAACCATTATTTCAGGTTACGGATTTTTTACCAATAGCACCGATTTAGCAAATGTAGAAGGAATTGTATTCATTGACGAAATCGAAAGCCATTTGCATGTCGAATGGCAGAGTAAAATTATTCCGTTATTGAAAAAGTTATTTCCGAATACCACATTTTTTATTGCAACGCATTCGCCCATTGTTTTAAGCCAGCTTGAAGAAGGTGAAGCGTATCGGCTGGAGAAGCAAGCGGATGGTGTAGTGCGTGCTACGGAAATTGAAGCACCGAATAGGCGCATACTGGATGATGTATTAGATGATGCAATGGGTGTTAATCTCAGTACACTGAAGAAAGAGCGTGTAGAGCAGGACGATCAAACCGAACTCAAGAAAAAATTACATAAACTACTCGATAAAGCGAGGAGTAAAAGTTAATGAATATCGTATTGCTTGATGCTCAAATTTTGATTGCACTTGACCCCCATGCCAATATGGAGGATAGTGAAAGAAATGCTGCTTTAGAAATACTTGATTCAATACTCAATGATCCATCTAAAAAAATTGCCATAACACCGTTGCTTCGATATGAAATAATGTGTGGAATAAAAGACCCTGATGTATTTCAAGAAATTGATGATTTACTTAACAACGAAAAAGTTACCGTCTTTCCAGTAAAAGATGCTGAAGCCTATTGTGCGATTCAAATTTTTCAAGAAGCACGAAAACAAGCAGTCAGCCTCAAAAGCGCGGAACCAAAAAAATACAAATTTGATTTGCTGCATGTTGCCAGCGCCGATGTAAATGCGCTTCATTTTGAAAGCCGCGATAAGGGCGTTGAGAAAATGAAAACCCTACTTACTAATCTGAAAAAAACTAATAATGCCTAAACGTACCGACCTAAAATCCATCCTCATTATTGGCGCTGGCCCCATTATTATTGGGCAAGCATGTGAATTTGACTACTCCGGTGTGCAAGCCTGTAAAGCGCTGCGCGAAGAGGGTTATAAAGTCATTTTGATCAATAGCAACCCCGCTACCATCATGACCGACCCCGCCACCGCCGATGTCACCTACATTGAGCCTATCATGTGGCAGACGGTGGAGAAAATCATTGAAAAAGAGCGCCCCGATGCGATTCTGCCCACGATGGGTGGACAAACGGCGCTCAACTGCGCGTTGGATTTGTGGCACCACGGCGTGCTGGAAAAATACAACGTCGAATTGATTGGCGCGACCCCCGAAGCCATCGACAAAGCCGAAGACCGCCTGAAATTCAAAGACGCGATGACCAAAATCGGTTTGGGTTCGGCGCGTTCGGGCATCGCGCACAGCATGGAAGAAGCGTGGGCGGTGCAAAAAAGCGTCGGTTTCCCCACCGTGATTCGCCCCAGCTTTACGCTCGGTGGTACGGGCGGCGGCATTGCTTACAACCCCGAAGAATTTGAAACCATCTGCAAACGCGGCTTGGAAGCATCGCCGACCAACGAGTTGTTGATCGAAGAATCCCTGCTCGGCTGGAAAGAGTACGAGATGGAAGTGGTGCGCGACAAGGCCGATAACTGCATTATTGTGTGTTCCATCGAAAACTTGGATCCGATGGGCGTGCATACGGGCGATTCGATTACCGTCGCGCCCGCGCAAACGCTGACCGATAAGGAATACCAAATTTTGCGTAACGCATCCTTGGCGGTGCTGCGCGAGATTGGCGTGGATACGGGCGGTTCTAACGTGCAGTTCTCCATCAATCCAGAGGACGGGCGCATGGTGGTGATTGAGATGAATCCGCGTGTGTCGCGCTCCTCGGCATTGGCATCGAAGGCGACGGGGTTCCCGATTGCGAAAATCGCTGCCAAGCTCGCGGTCGGTTTCACGCTGGACGAATTGCGCAACGATATTACGGGCGGCGCAACCCCCGCATCGTTTGAGCCGAGCATTGATTACGTGGTGACCAAGATTCCGCGTTTTGCGTTTGAAAAATTCCCCGCTGCCGATAGCCATTTGACGACCCAGATGAAATCGGTGGGCGAGGTGATGGCGATGGGTCGTACCTTCCAAGAATCGTTCCAAAAAGCGTTGCGCGGTTTGGAAGTGGGCGTGGACGGTATGAACGAAAAAACCCAAGACCGCGAAGTGCTGACCAAAGAATTGGGCGAACCCGGCCCTGAGCGCATTTGGTACGTGGGCGATGCCTTCGCGCAGGGCATGAGCGTGGATGAAGTGCATTCGCTCACCAAGATCAATCCGTGGTTCCTGATTCAAATCGAGCAAATCGTCAAAATCGAACTGGAACTTGAAACCGCTACGCTGGAAGCGCTGGATGCCACTACCCTGCGTGCCTTGAAACAAAAAGGTTTCTCGGATCGCCGCCTTGCCAAACTGCTGAAAACCACCGATGCCGCCATTCGCCAAAAACGCCACGCGCTGAATGTGCGTCCGGT
>CALMCD010000234.1 GCA_937863075.1 uncultured Rhodoferax sp.
TTTTTGCTGCACGCTGCATCTTTACCTTGCGCCGATTTTTTGTCGGTGCTGGTTTTTTTGCCACAGCTACCGGCTCCGCATTTGGTATCGGGGGCTTCGCCTGCTGCGAATGCAGAAGCAGCGAGGAGTGAAGCGGCCAAAGTAGCGATGGATTTAATGGTAGTCATGAAAAGGCTCCTAGAGGTTGCAAATTGAACAAAAGTGAATGTCATTGTGTTGACACTGCTTAAGTCGTACCCAGTCGCCGATTCCCGACAAGTTCCTGCAAAAAAATCAAAAAATCTTCAAAAAAAATTTTAGTGGGCTGGGTGCGTGTGTGCCGCTTGAATCGGAACGTGCGCCCGCAGCTCTTTCATGCGATTGGCATCATCCACAAACACGAGTTTGGGTTCAAAGGTTGCTACTTGTTCTTCGGGGATTTGGGCAAATGCCGCGATGATAATGAGGTCACCGACCGCCGCACGCCGCGCCGCCGAGCCGTTCACGGAAATAATGCCCGTACCGCGTTCGCCGCGAATGGCGTAGGTAATGAAGCGTTCGCCGTTGTTGATGTTCCAGATATGGACTTGCTCGTTCTCGGCAATGTTGGCGGCATCGAGCAAATCTTGGTCAATAGCGCAAGAGCCTTCATAGTGCAGCTCGCAATCGGTGACGGCGGCGCGGTGAATTTTGGATTTCAACAGGGTTCTAAACATAGGTAGCAGATTGAATAACAGGTTAGTTGGAGTTGGTTCGGTCAGAATTGACAAATTTCAGCACAAAGACGGAATGCGGGATTTGGAACGATTGTTCCATCTCCAGCGTCAGCACGCGCATGACCTCGGCATACTCGCCAAAAACTTGGGTACTCATGCGGTTGCATTGCACGCACACGGTGGTGTGTGCTTGCAGCCGCTGAATGAAGTCCTTGATGGGCGCGAGATACTCGGCTTGCAGGGGGTAGTAACTGATGTCGACGGAAATTATCATGGATTCCAATGAATGGATAAAAATGAACTAAATGAAACGGGTTTGAACTGTACTATGAACACCCCCCGCCCCCGCAATGCCACCGGAGATTCTTTTTTTGCTTGGGATGGTGATACGCTTATCGTCAACATCCTTGGCAAACCCGCCGCGAGCA
>CALMCD010000235.1 GCA_937863075.1 uncultured Rhodoferax sp.
GTCATCTTCTGCAATCAGAATGCGCATTGTTCTTCCTTGTTGTGCTGAATTTCACAAAATCATTGAATTTTGACGTAAGTATATTGTAAGCGTATTTTTGGGGGGTTTTAACTGGCTGGCTCTAAACGCACCACTGCTCGGCAACCAATCGCTTTTGCGTAGCAGAGATCATCATCACCGCGCCAATGTTCCCCAAGCCTTCGTAAGTTGATGCACCAACTCTTGGGGATGCCGCATCATGGCATAACCCTGTTTGCCAAAAAGTTGGGGTAAGTAATCATGGGCTGTGGCATCAATGGTGACGCAAAACGGTGTCAATCCCGCCAACCGCGCTTCGTGAATGGCATGGCGGGTATCTTCCAAACCGTAGCGACCTTCGTAGATGTCTAAATCGTTGGGTTTTCCATCGGTCAGCAGCATGAGTAAGCGTTTTCGTTCAGAACGCTGTTGCAACTGGGCAGTTGCATGACGAATCGCCGCTCCCATACGGGTGTAGTACCCCGGACGAATCGCACCCACGCGGTGCTGAACGGTTGGGTTCCAACGGTCTTCAAACGATTTGATGTGCTGCATCCGCACATTTTGCCGCCGCACCGAACTGAATCCCCAAATCGCAAACGGGTCACCCACTGCGCTTAATGCTTCGCCAAACACATACAGTGCATCACGAATCAAATCAATAATGCGTGCATCGTTATTGGCATAGGCATCGGTGGATTGGGATAAATCGGCTAAGAGCAAAGTGGATAAGCTACGCTCGCCGCGCACATTGCGCACATAAACGGGGGGTGTGTCGCTGTGACTAACCTGACCACCAAGGCAATCGCTTTGAAAATGCACCCACGCATCCATGTCAATATCATCCCCGCTTTCTTGTCCACGTAGGCAACGCGGTGCATTGCGTAAAACTTCTAATTTACGGCGCAACTGGCGCGCAATGTAGCGTAAATGGGGTGACGGTACAAACTCGGTGCGTGGAGTTGCCATCAATTCTTGAACGCAGCAATGCGCCGCGACCAACTGCGAAGAACGGTAATCCCATTCAGGAAAATACCGCCCTTCGTCCAGCACGGTGTCATCGGCACTGCTACTGGGTAAATCTAAATCAAACCGCACACGGGCTGCCAAGGTTTCACCCTCTTCGGCAATGGTTAAGGTTTCCATGTCGTCAGCGGCGGTGATGGCGTTTTCGTCCTCTTCGTCATCGGTGGCGCGATTGGTTTGGATTTTTTCATCCCACGTCAGCAGCGATTCGGCACGAAACGGCAAAATCATCGGGGCACGCGGCTTTTCGTAAGCCTGTTTTTTCGCCTTTCTGCGTTTCATATCGGCGGGCTGCGCAGTGCGTTGTGATGCGGGTTCGGCAGTTTTTGGTGCAGATCGTGGTAACGACAGCGGGTTATTCGACACACCCACCACCCAAAGCCACACCGGAACCACGTCTTTAGGACTTAATGGATTAGGAAGTGAATGGAAAAAATCGGTCGAAGGATTGCGCAGTGCATGTTGTACTGCCCGTTCCGCTTCAGCCGCTTTGCCCGAAAGCTGCGATAAAGCTGGACGTAACACTAATTGCGCCTCGCATAAACGGTGATAACGTGGCGCAAAACCTGAAAATTGAATCAATGCCTGACGGGTTGCCGCCACATTGTCCGCCGCCCACTGCCCCGTATTTTGGTAACAAGCCGCTAATAGAGATAACCACAAATACAAATCACGATTCAAGTCGGTTTGGTCAAAAACCGCTAAAACGGGAGGCAATGCCAATACATCTGCCTCCAAAACGGGTAATGCCGCACGAATGCCACCACCAGCCATGCGTTGCAACCAATTTCGATGACCGCCAATCGTTTGTTCAGAAGCCGCCATAAAGCGCAACGTTCCCAATCCACCTGCCGCACGAAACAGGATGCCGATAGGCTTTTGCATATCATCCAGCCGCACGGCATGGGGATGGTGCGCGGTATCCGCCCAGCGCGTAACGGCCTGATGCCACAGATTCCCTATGTATTCTTCCATGAGAGGCTAGAGGATTTATTTTGTGCAGATTGTGTGGTTTCACAAGCACTTAAACATAACCCACATTGCACGCAAGAAAACATTTTGCGTTTCAAAGTACGCGGTTGTAAACGCATCGGGCAAATATCATCACAAGCATTACCGGGTGCGGGTGGCGAACATTCACTGCGGCAGGTTTTGCAATCTTTGGCTTGTTCTCGATGGAAAGTAACCTCCATCGCACGCGGATTCGCCATCCACGCCAAACTTTGAAATAAACCTACCGAGCAGGCATAGCGGCAAAATAAATGCCGACCTACGATAAATTCGATGGTAAGAACCGTTGTTCCTATTATCAAAAACAAAGTTTGCTTTAATGATAAAGTTCCTGAAAATAAACGAAACCAAATTTCCAAAGGCGGCTGAAGATAAGTGAGTAACGTAATCGCCCACACAAAACCCATGATAAGGCAAGACAATCCAAATACAGGCCACCATTGGCGATTCGGAGTCACGCCCTGTCGATGCACTGGGAGTTTTTCCCAGAAACTCAATTTACCACAGGCGCGGTGTAATAAGGTATTGAGCAATTCTACACTGGAAAAATGCGGGCATAACCACCCACAATACAACCGACCATAACGAAAGGCAATGCCTAAAAATAAAACAATAAAACTAACAACAGGAATTATTCCTTTGAAAAGCACATTGGTTGATGCTTCAAGGACACTTATTTTTCCATGTTGAAATGCTTCCAAACCCAATGACCAGCGCATTCCAAAAAACCAGAATTGCTGTTCATTTAAATCAAAACGAAAGATATTAAAAACAGGTGCAATGAGGAACAGAATAAAGAAAAATGTTTGGGTATATTTTCGCCAGCGCTGTAATGATTGATACATTTTATGTAGCGTTTCTATGTAGCACTAGAGGGAGAACCGATAATGGCCTGCATTACTTCGTGCAAGGCATTAGCAGTAATGGGATCATCGGTCAGTGCATCCACAATCGCGGCATGGCACGCCAGCGGCAACGATAAGCCCGAAGCCACCAGCCGCCCCGCTGCCACCAAAAGCCGCGTACTGGCAGTTTCTTCGAGATCGTGATCGGTTAAATTCCGCAAAGCACGGGCAAGGCGCACAAGCTGCTTGGCGATTGCTTCCGAAACATGGGCTTCTTTTTGCACAATCGCCACCTCAATTTCGGGTACGGGGTAATCCAAATTGAGCGCAATAAAACGCTGACGCGTACTGGGCTTTAACCCTTTGAGCAGATTTTGATAACCCGGGTTATAGGAAATCACCAACATGAATTCAGGTGGAGCTTGAAGCTGTTCACCCGTGCGTTCAATCGGCAGAATGCGGCGGTCATCGGCTAGCGGGTGCAGCACGACCACGGTATCTTTACGCGCTTCGACCACCTCATCGAGATAACAAATAGCCCCCAAGCGCACCGCGCATGCCAGAGGGCCGTCCGACCAGATGGTGTTACCCTGCCCGATCAGAAAACGCCCCACCAAATCGGCGGCACTCAAATCATCGTGGCACGATACGGTTATCAGCGGTCGTCCCAGCGTAGCCGCCATGTGTTCCACAAACCGTGTTTTACCGCACCCCGTTGGGCCTTTAATCAGCAGTGGGAGTTGCTGTTTCCAAGCGTGGGTGAATAAATCACATTCACCTCCCTGTGCGGCATAGTATGGCGTAGAAATGGACATGGCGTGCGGGTACTGGATTAGGCTGATTTGCTATCTTGTTCGATACCACCACCAACAAAGAAACTACTGAGGTAGGCCAGTAAGCCTGTCAAGAACATCACACCACCACCAATACGCAACCAGTAGAAGAAAGTGAGCTTGTCTTGCGTTTCCATGAAGGACATTGCTCCCGTTTCAGGGAGACGCTGCAACCACACCTGCAAAATACCAGCACCAGTGAGTGCCAGCACCATCACGCCCATCCCGATGCTCATAATCCAAAAACTCCACATTTCCACATTTTGGGCGCGGCGGCAGTTGGCTTCACGACCACGTAACAGCGGCATCGCATAGCTAATCATGGCAATCACAACCAGCACATACGCACCATAGAACGCCAAGTGACCGTGTGCAGCAGTGATTTGCGTACCGTGGGTATAGTAGTTGACAGAACTTAAGGTATGGATAAAGCCCCACAATCCAGCACCCAAGAAACCAATCACCGAGCAACCCACTGCCCACAAAAGTGCGGCTTGATTGGGGTGTTCACGGCGGCGGCGTTGCACCATATTGAAAGCAAACACAGTCATCATAAAAAAGGGAATAGGCTCCATTGCTGAAAAAATAGTTCCCACCCACAACCAATAACCAGGCATACCGATAAAGTAAAAATGGTGTCCTGTACCCAAAATACCAGTCACCAATGCCATCGTGATGATGACGTACAACCATTTATCAATTACCTCACGGTCAACACCCGTTGTTTTGATAAGCACAAAAGCCAGCAAAGAGCCAAGAATCAATTCCCATGTGCCTTCCACCCACAAGTGAACTACAAACCACCAGTACATTTTGTCGCGCACCAAGTTATGGGGGTTGACGAAGCTGAACAAAAACAGGATGGCAAGCCCCCAAAGCCCCATCAGCAAAACCATCGAGATACTGGTTTTGCGTCCTTTGAGAACCGTCATGGAGATATTGAACAAAAAACCCAATGCCACAATAACGATACCGACTTTGGTTGGCAAGGGTTGTTCTAAAAACTCCCGCCCCATGGTTTGCAGCAAATCGTTTCCGGTTAACTCTGCCAAACGTGCATACGGCACAGCAAGATAACCTACGATGGTTAAAGCACCCGCCACCAAGAATATCCAAAACAGCACCATCGCCAGCTTGGGGCTATAGAGTTCAGTTTCCGCCTCTTCGGGGATGAGGTAATATGCCGCACCCATAAAGCCAAATAGTAGCCACACAATCAATAAATTGGTATGCACCATACGCGCTTGGTTGAAGGGAATATAGGGAAAGGCAAAATCGCCAATCACATATTGAAGCCCCAGTGTAATGCCAAAGATAACTTGGGCGGTAAACAGTGCCAGCGCAGCGACGAAGTAATATTTCGATACCGACTGCGACGCATATTGAAGGGTTTTGATTTGCATATTATTTATTCCTTATCGGTCAAATGCGTAGCTGCATCAGCCCTCCACATTGGGAGGCCATTTTTCGGTATTGATATTTCCCGTCCAACGTAGAAACTCAATCAGGTCGTTCATCTGTTGTTCCGTGAAATTGAACTGCGGCATTTGGCGGCGACCCGGGCTATGGGTCGGTTGCGCATTAATCCATGCCTTGATGAAATCAGGCCCCCTACGTTGGTACACATTACCCAGCTCGGGGGCAAAGTAAGCACCTTCTCCCAGTAGGGTGTGGCAGCCGATGCAGTTGCGGGTTTCCCACAATTTTTTCCCCGCAATCACCGCAGGAGTGATGGCTTCGGCATTGGAACGCTGGGGTATCTTTTGCTCGCTATCAAAAATGAGCCCGATGAAGACCAAGATGAAGAACGCCGTCCCACCATAAAACATATTTCGGGCTGCCTGTTTAGTCAATCCACCCGACTTGGCTTGTTGATTCATTGCGTCAGTTCTCCTGTGAATGATGAATGATGAATGAGGGCTAGCTTAGAGGAATAGGCAATCCGTATCCTTAATCGATTTCAAGAAACAGTCTAAAAAGATGCTTATATTACGCATCTTTTGCATAAACTCGGAAGTTATGGAAACTGAAAACATCAATATCCCCCGTTTGTTAGCGGTATTACCCCTGTTCATGGAACTTCCATCCCAAGACCTAGAACGTGTGGCACAAGGGTGTGCTGTACATCAATGGAATCGGGGTGATGTTCTTTTTTACTTTGGATCACCTTGTGAAGAGTTGCATGTTGTCATTAGTGGGCAGGTCAAGCTATTTGCGTTGTCCCCCTCGGGGCAAGAAAAGGTGATTGAAATTATGGGACCCGGTAGCACCTTTGCTGAGGCGCTGGTGTTTCTCAACAAACCACATATTTTGAATGCACAGGCTCTGTCCCATTTAGTGACGGTGAGTATCAAGAAGCACATTCTTATTGGTGAAATTGAACGCGATCCCCGCTTTGCGACACGGATGTTGGCAGGACTGTCACGCCGATTGCATAGCCTTGTGCATGATGTCAAATCGTGTACCTTGAAAAATGGGGTGCAGCGTGTCATTGGCTATCTTTTGAGTCAACAACCTATACCACCACAGCAGGAATCTCAAGAGCAAAATAAAGATACGTTTACTGCCGTGCTGCCTGTGAGTAAGGCCACGATTGCTTCACGTTTATCCCTCACACCTGAATACTTTTCCAAAATGTTGCACGAGTTGGAAGATGAAAAACTCATCGTGATTGATAAACGCAATATCCACATAGTGAGCGCACAAAAGCTGATGCACTACGGTTTACGTTAGACGCTTGGGCTGATTTTTCATTACGCCCCCGCATACGCCTCTAATCCAATACTGATCACGGTGGCAACCTCATCGCTAATCGCATGGCGCAATTCGGATTCGGCTTGCTGCACGGCATCGTGGTAAGCCTGCATCCATGCCAGCCCGATAGCGGTGAAGCGAACGATACGGGCGCGGGCATCGCGGGGGTCGATGGTACGTTCGACCATGCCCCATGCGGCGCATTGCTCCACCAATACCCCCATTGCCTGCTTGGTCATTCGGGCGCTGCGTGCCAAATCACCCAAACGAGCGCCTTCGGGCGGCAAATGGCGGGTGATGTGGATATGCGCCGCGCCCACCTGCCCCCTGTCTGCCAAATTCGATAAGCCCAGCGGCAGTGCCGGATGCCGTGCCATGCACTCCAACACCCGTGCATCAAACCGCACCAATGCCAGCCGTAACCAATGCCCGATGTGCGTGGGCGACCATGATTCATTGCTTGTATCCATCCAAAAATGATACCCCAAAGCATCGTGCAAATAGTCATGCAAACTGACTAAATTTTTAACATTTTTACTTTTACTTTTGCTTTAACATTCGCTCCACCAAGCAATTTTCACCGAACTTTTTTCAGAAAATGGAGTCCATCATGGTCACAAACAACACCAGCAATGCCCTCAACACCAGCAGCGAAAAAGCCAAAGCCCTGCAAGTCGCACTGGCGCAAATTGAAAAGCAGTTCGGCAAAGGCACGATCATGCGGCTGGGCGAGGGCGAGGTGATTGAGGATATTCAAGTCGTCTCCACCGGTTCGCTGGGCTTGGATATTGCCTTGGGCGTGGGCGGTTTGCCGCGCGGTCGTGTGATTGAAATTTACGGCCCTGAATCGTCGGGTAAAACCACGCTCACCCTGCAAGTGATTGCTGAGATGCAAAAAACCGGCGGTCAATGCGCGTTTGTCGATGCCGAACATGCCTTGGATATTCAATACGCCCAAAACCTCGGTGTGAATCTGCAAGATTTGCTGATTTCCCAACCCGATACGGGCGAGCAAGCGTTGGAGATTGTCGATAGCCTCGTGCGCTCGGGTGCGGTGGATTTGATTGTGGTGGATTCGGTGGCCGCGCTCACGCCCAAAGCCGAATTGGAAGGTGAAATGGGCGATTCCCTGCCCGGCCTGCAAGCGCGTTTGATGAGCCAAGCCTTGCGCAAGCTCACCGCCCACATCAAGAAAACCAACTGCATGGTGATTTTCATCAACCAAATCCGCATGAAAATCGGCGTGATGTTTGGCAGCCCTGAAACCACCACGGGCGGTAATGCGCTCAAGTTTTACGCTTCCGTCCGCCTCGACATCCGCCGCACCGGAACGATTAAAAAAGGCGATGAGGCCATCGGCAACGAAACCAAAGTGAAAGTGGTGAAGAATAAAGTTTCGCCGCCCTTCAAGCAAGCTGAGTTCGATATTCTGTTTGGCGAAGGCATCAGCCGCCACGGGGAGATTATTGATATGGGCGTTGCCAACGGCATTATCGAAAAATCCGGTGCGTGGTATGCGTATAACGGCGAAAAAATCGGTCAGGGTCGGGACAATGCCCGCGAGTTTTTGCGCGAAAACAAGGCGCTTTCTTACGAAATCGAAAACAAAGTGCGCACCGTGCTGGGCATTCCGCTGCTACCCGTTCCGGTATCCGAAGCCTCGGCTTCCACAGCATCAGAACCTGCTACCAAAGCACCCCGC
>CALMCD010000236.1 GCA_937863075.1 uncultured Rhodoferax sp.
AGCCGCACGCGCTGGTCGCGCAACTTATCACCAAAGCGGAAAGCGGCTATTTTTCCGCCCCCGCCCGCATCAACACGATTGACGGCGTGCGCGTGGATTGGGATGACGGCTTCGGCTTGATTCGCGCCTCCAACACCACGCCTGTTTTGGTGCTGCGCTTTGAAGGTCACACCCCCGAAGCGCTGGAACGCATCCAGCACGCGATGCTGGATTTGCTGCGCAGCGTGAAACCGGATGTGGAATTGGCACAGGCAGCGCATTGAAAATGAGTCTTGTCAATTACCAAACCGATGTAGTGGCATGGGCGAATCAGCAAGCGGCACTGATTCGCGCGGGTCAATTTGCGCTTTTGGATGTAGAAAACATCGCTGAGGAGATTTTGGACGTGGGAAAAAGCGAACAACGCGAACTTGCCAGCCGCATGGTGGTATTACTGGCGCATTTATTGAAATGGCAATTTCAGCCAGCCTATTCCAATAAAAAAAGCTGGCTTCGTACCATTACAACCCAGCGCAAACATATTCATAAGCGTTTGCAACAAATGCCGTCATTAAAACCCAGTTTATCCGATCCCGATTGGATGGAAGGCGTTATGGATGATGCCGTTGATTTAGCGATTAAAGAAACCGGATTAGAACCCGATATATTCCCAGACATTTGTCCTTGGTCAATCGAGCATATTTTGCAAGATGAGTGGCTGCCGAGTTGAATGAAAATCCTCATCGTAAAACTTTCTTCGCTGGGCGATGTGGTTCACACATTTCCGGCGGTACAAGATATTCGCCGCGCCCTGCCCCATGCCGAATTGCATTGGGTGGTTGAACGCGCCTTTGCGCCGCTGGTGAGCCGCTGCGAAGGGGTTGCCCGCGTGATTCCGTGTGAATTGCGGCGTTGGCGTAAATCGCCGTTTAGCCGCCAAACCCGCACCGAATGGGCGGCGTTTAAGCACGAATTGCAATCCCAAGCCTTTGATGCCGTGATGGACTTGCAAGGGCTGACCAAATCGGCACTCATTGCCCGACTTGCGCCCCTCACCGCGACGGGTAAACGCTTTGCAATGGCGAATCGCACCGACGGCTCGGGCTACGAAGCGCCCACGCGCTGGGTGGCGGATGTGGCGATTCCGCTAGAGCCACATGTTCATGCGGTGCAGCGTTCGCGGCTGGTGTGTGCGGCGGCGTTGGGCTATACCGTGCAGGGAGCTGATGATTATGGATTGGCGATACGCTATG
>CALMCD010000237.1 GCA_937863075.1 uncultured Rhodoferax sp.
ATGAGCAAGCGCAAATCGCCCGCCCGCATATCACGCCACAGGCTGCGCCAGCCCAGTGCCCAGAAACTGATTTTCATGACATACCTCTTGCCAGTTGCATCACTTCACGCGGGGTTAATGCTTTGTTGCGATGGTCGCTCCAAATTTGCCGCCATTTACGCGCACCGGGCATACCGTGGCGCAATCCCAGCATGTGGCGAGCGATTCCATACCAGTGCGTGCCGTGTTGGGTGGCTTCGCGTTCCATGTATTCCACGTAGGAATTTTCAATCAAATCCCTTGTAACGCTGATGGGGTGCGAATCATTGGCTTCCAACGCATCCCATTCCGCCAACCAAAACGGATTGTGGTACGCCTCGCGCCCGACCATCACGCTATCGACGTGCTGCCAATGCGCCTGCACCTCCGCGCTGGTGCGCACGCCGCCGTTAATAGAAATATGGCAATGCGGAAAATCCTTTTTCAGTTGATACACCATTTCATAACGCAGCGGCGGAATCTCGCGGTTTTCTTTAGGGCTTAACCCTTTTAACCACGCATTACGCGCATGGGCGATAAAGGTAGTGCAGCCTGCCTCCGCCAACGTGCCGACAAAATCGCGCACAAAGCCGTAACTTTCTTCTTTATCAATGCCGATGCGGTGTTTGACCGTCACGGGGATTGCGCCGCCCACGGCATCCAGCATGGCTTTTACGCCGTCTGCGACCAAATCCGCCTCGCGCATCAAACACGCGCCGAACGCGCCGCGCTGCACGCGCTCGCTGGGGCAACCGCAATTCAGATTGATTTCATCGTAGCCCCATTCTTGCCCTAGTTTGGCACAGCGGGCTAAGTCGTTCGGCTCGCTGCCGCCCAGTTGCAACGCGATGGGGTGTTCTTCAACATTAAAACGCAAATGCCGCGCCACATCGCCATGAATCAGTGCGCCCGTGGTCACCATTTCGGTGTAAAGCAGGGCGTTTTTCGATAGCAGGCGGTGCAGATAACGGCAATGCCGATCCGTCCAATCCAGCATCGG
>CALMCD010000238.1 GCA_937863075.1 uncultured Rhodoferax sp.
CGGTATTCCAGCATATCCAATTCACGCTTCAAAATCCATATACCGATTAGAACCGTGGTCAGCATCGCCAAGGCAAAGCCATAGCCGAACCAAGCCGCACCCAGTTTAATACTAATTGCGGTAAAAATAATGTTGATAACAGGCAATAAGATGGTTAAACCCAGCACCACACGACGACGATCCAAGTAAAACAATACATTCAAGATACCCAATAAAACCACCTGAACCGCCGCGCCCACTACATCCACATACAAAAGCGGTAAATATAAGCGAGAAATACCCAGCAGTTCCAACAACGTGCCACCCATCGCAAAAGTTAACAGAACGGCAATCGCTTGTATCTTGGCAATATCAAAAAGCCCCCGCTGAATATGGTAAACCATGTGATTGCGCATACGGGCGATATAGTCCAACGTTGAACCCTCCCGCACCGCATCGTAAAACTTCACGTAATACTCAACGAAGTCAGTTTCAATACGCACCAAGAAAACCGCCATTCCGGGAATCACGGAAAGGTAGGAGAGAAAAATCGGAAAATCGTAAATCACCGAGGCATAAAGTGGGCCAATTACGGCATTGCCTGTGGTCGGATAATACCAAAACATCATTTTATCCACCCACGCACCCAGATTGAAGAAAAAGCCCGTCCACATCATGGTGGGGTACATGGCTCCTTTCTTCCAAATATCAAAGGCGACAAAAGTCTCGGCATTGTAATGGCGGTAAACCAACCAAATCATCCCCATGAGCAAACCATAATGCCCGATCACAAACCCCAGTAAAAGCCCTTCTAATCCCAGCCAAGGTTGCAGCAATAATGCCAATAAAAAAGTGGCTCCATAACCTAAAAAATAAATAAGAACAATGGCACGGTAATGCTTTAGACCCGTCAGAAAAACGGTCGTAATCCAGATAGCGGACATAATTGCCAGCCCCATCACAAACAAGATGCGGTAAAGAATCGATTGTTCAGGGAAGCCAAATCCGACAAATGGAATGCCGAATAATAAACTCGCGCCCATTGAAACTAAAATCAAGCCATTGAAATTGGGAAGAATCACATCTTCCTGTTTCTCAAAAATTCGATCGGCTACAAAGCGCGTAAAGGATAATTGAACCAGCCCCGTTCCAATTAACGATATTAAAAATAAATACGTTACCGTGACCTGAAACTGGGCCATCGAAACATGGGGCGAAGAAATGCCGACACTGAAAATACCAATCAGCATAATGCCGATAATCGACAAAACCCAAGGCCCCGAGCTGATAATGCCCGCAAACGCATAGGCTTGCAGCAAGCCGAAATACGTCTGCTTTTTCAGCAGTTTACGAAGTTCAAAACCTATGCCTGCCATTCTTTGCTCTTTTGAAAATTCTTTTCGTACAAATCGCGGTAACTGGAAAACATAATTTCCTGCGCGTAGTATTTTTCGACCCGCGCAATCGCCGCTTTACTGGCTTGGTGCCAGATTTCAGGATTACTCAATAATTCAATCGCGGCATCGGCCAAGGCCTGTGGGTCGGCAATTCGCACCACCCGACCCGATGCACCCAGTGCAGCATCTTCTCCGGGCAGGCCAAACACCAACTGTTTGCACGAACCCACATCGGTTGACAGCGTAGGAACACCAGCGGCATAACCTTCCAAAATCACCAGCGGCAGGGCTTCGCTAATCGAACTCAGCACCACCAAGCCCACTTTGGCGAGCAAATCGGTGAGCTTTTGAAAGCCCAAAAATTTCACTTTGCCTTTTAAGCCGAGTTGATCGACCAGCTCATGGCATTCACGGGCATAGTCGGGCGATTCGTCTTCGGGGCCGGCAATCCACGCTTCGGCATTGGGGAGTGAATTAACCACAATCCGCATGGAACGGATGTACGTTTTAATGTCTTTAATCGGAACCACGCGCCCGATAAGGCACATGATTTGCGGCACTTCACTGCTACGCTGGCTGCGCAGAGGGGCAAAGCGGGCGATGTCGATACCGTTGGGGATGTTGCAAGTGCGTTCGGGGGGCGCACCGTCTTGAAGCTGGCGCATGCGGTTGGCTTCATAGAGGGCGATGATTTCATCCGATGCCTGATAGGTCATATAGCCCAGATGCTCGAAAAACCGAATCCACAACTGGCGGAAGTAGCTGACGCGCGAGGGGTCTTTGTCAAATACGCCGCGATTGTCTTTCAGCCACTGTGCTTGGTAGAGGTCGATTTTGCGCTCTTTCACGTAAATGCCGTGTTCACTCAGCATAAACGGGCGCTTGTTACGGTGTTTCAGCAATACGCCCAAAATACCCGCGTATCCGGTCGAAACCGAATGGTAAATTTTGGCATTGGGCGCACGCGCTGCCACCTCCCGCAGATACCAAAACGGGGAATGAATGGTGCGAATCGTCCAAAAATAATCCACAAACGAAGGGTCGGTGCTGAATTTACGGTAATTCTTTTTAATATATTCCCACGATTCTTCGCTGTATAAAAATGTATCGTGGCTCAACATACCGCACGGATGCGCTTCATCCATGAGCGACGCAAAGCGTAAGGCCGATTCGGGCGTGAGATTGTTGTAGAGCAAATCATCATGCACCTTGGTCACCAAATCCATGGTTTTGGAGGCGGCACGCACTTGCCGAACGGGTGGGGCGGTGCGTTCACCGTAGAGATAGGCAACATCCAAATGCACCAAGTTATCGGGCAAAGGGGCGTAACGCATCGCGCCGTAATCTTGCGGACGACTGCCGAGAAAAATCGCACCAAACCGTAAATTGGGAAACCCCCGAATGATCTGGTTCACCCAACTGGATACACCGCCCGATACATAGGGGAAAGTTCCTTCTAGCAGCAGCAGTACATCCACTTCGGTGGCACGCAG
>CALMCD010000239.1 GCA_937863075.1 uncultured Rhodoferax sp.
ATTTATCCGGTCTCGTGGGTTTGATGGGCGGTGGTGAAATTTTGTCTATTGTCGCGGGTGGCATGATTGCTCGGACTGCGCTCGCTGCTGTGAAGAAATTTGGGATTATTTAATGCTCACATTATTTACGGGTATGCCAGGTGCGGGCAAAACGGCTGCGATGGTCGATTTGCTCGTTTCTGAGCTTAAGGACAGGCCTCTTTATGTTGACGGTGTGAAGGGCTTGAAAGTACCGCATTTCGAGTGCGATGCGAGGCGGTGGCATCTGGATTTACCGGATGGTGCGGTTTTGGTGGTAGATGAGGCGCAGCGTGTTTGGAGGCCGCGCCCTGCTGCTGCCGCAGTACCTGAAGACGTTGCCGCTATGGAGACGCATCGGCATCAGGGTATTGACATTTTTATGACTACTCAGAACCCGCGTTTGATAGATTCAAACGTGCGCGGTTTAATCGGTCGCCACGTTCATATCCGCGATGTTGGCGTGCTGGGTCGTCATTGGTATGAGTGGCCTGAATGTAGTGATGCTGTTGCATGGCGTAGTTGCACAAACCATCGTCGTTACAAGTTGCCGAAACATGTTTTTGATTTGTATGAATCAGCGTCCCTACATGTGAAACCGATTCGTGGCGTTCCGCGTGCTGTTTGGGTTGGTGTTATTGCTGTGATTCTGATTTTTTTGGTTGGTTATATTGTTTTCGGTCGCATGAGTAACCGATTTGACACTAAACCATCAAATTCATCTTCGTTATCTTCTATTCCCGCTTATCAGCCGGATGCTTCTATTATGGGTGGTGTTGGGTCTCGTGAGAAGAAGCCTATAGACGATAGGATTGATTGGATACCGAAGCTTTCTACACATCCAGAATCTGCCAATGCTTACAAAGATGTTCGTAACATTTCGTCTATGCCAGTTGTTCGAGGTGGTTATTGCGATCATTCCGGTTGTCGGTGCTTTACTAATCAAGGTATAGATTCCGGCCTGACTTCTGAAGATTGCAAATTTGTAGTAACTAGAGGTCGTTTTGACCCTTACCGCTTGCCGTTGTCGGTTTCTGGTATGCCTTCTCCTGCCGCTAAAGCTCCTGTAACTCCTCAAGTCCTCAAGTAATGAAAAAGATAGCTGCAACTTTAGCCGCTGCGTGCGTGGCTCTATCCCCTCCCTCTTTTGCTGTTCCAAAGGAAAAAGAAAAGGTCGATAAAACGGTAAGCATCAATTTTCAGGCGGTGGCACTTCCTGATTTCCTGAATGTCGCATATCCTGAAATTTTGGGTTTGAACGTGGCAATTCACCCCGATTTATTGCAGTCAGAAAAACCGATTTCTTTGAATTTCAAGAGTTTTGATAGAAATAAACTGGGGGCATTTTTGGCGTATTACTTGGATAGTTTGGGGATTACCGCAGAAAGTAAATCCGGTTATGTTTTAGTTCGTCCAAAGCAGGATATTAAAGAAGATACAGAATACTTTTTTTACACCCCTAAGCATCGTTCATCTTCCGCCCTTTCTGAATTAGCAACCCCTTTTTTTAAGGGCAAATTTACCCAGCGTTCGGCATCTTCTTCTCAATCATTCGATAGTTTGGTTTTTCAGGGTTCAATTCTTGAGGTTAAAGCACTTGAAAAGCTGCTAACCCAATTAGATACGCCTCTTGGTGAATTGTTGGTAAAAGGTGCAGTTTATGAAGTTTCTGTAAGTGCTAAAGAATCGAACGCTGTTCGTTTATTTGCTGACGTGGTGGGCAATTCTCTCGGCGTGGCGTTTGGTGTTGTATCCGGTAATTCTTTGACAGTCCGCACGGGTGCGCTCGATACCGTTCTTTCTGCGCTATCTACCGATTCGCGCTTTAAGACATTGACTACTCCTAGCGTCCGCGTTCGTTCCGGTGGTGATGCCCGTTTCTCGGTCGGTGCGGATGTTCCCGTTCTTGGTAGTATCCAAATGGATAAAAACGGTAATCCTATTCAGTCGGTCGAATATAAGCCAAGTGGAACTATATTTCAGGTAAAGCCACTTATTCACAAAGATACTATTGACTTGGATATATTTCAACAATTATCTACTTTTATTCAGACTACCACGGGTGTTAATAATTCTCCTACCTTGAATAAGAGAGAGATAAAAACTTCTATTACTGCCAAAGATGGCGATTTAATCGTAATCGGTGGATTGGATGAAGATAAAGGCGGTTCAGATTCTTCCGGCGTTTCATTTCTCCCCGATTGGCTCGACTGGCTTCGGGCGCGTGGCTCTGAACAGTCGAAAACGCAGATTCTCCTTGTCCTCCAAGTTCAACGTGTTCCTATTTAACCTTATTGATTTGTAAGCGAAGCGCTCAAATCAATAAGGCCCGCCAACGGCGGAATTTTCGCGCGGCACGGCATTTCAACTTTAAAGGAATGTCGTAATGATTTATGGATACGCTCGCGTTAGCACTACTGAGCAAGAAACCACCCTCCAGCTTGATGCCCTCCATCGCGTTGGTGTTGATGAAATCGTGCAAGAAAAGTGTGGTGGGGTTTCTGACCGCCCAAAGCTCAAAGCACTTTTGCGAAAATTGAAAAAGGGTGACAAGGTTTATGTGTGGAAGATTGACCGCTTCGCCCGTAGCTTTGTGCATCTCTCTGACGTTATGCGCCGGATTGATGCCGCTGGTGCAACTTTCCACAGCATCACCCAGCCGATTGATACCAGCAACGCTCTGGGCATGATGATGCTCCAACTCTTGGGGATTTTTGCCGAGTTTGAACGGTCTATGATTCGTGAGCGTTCGATTGCTGGGCAAACGATTGCACGCGCCAATGGTGTTCATTGTGGCCGCCCTCGCTCTTTGCCGAAGGAAAAAGAAGCCGAATTGATCCGTATGCACGCTT
>CALMCD010000240.1 GCA_937863075.1 uncultured Rhodoferax sp.
ATCGTCGGACAACGCACGCTCTACGGCATTGCCCAATGCGCCCTCTTTTCCACGCAGAAAATCAATCCACGCGCAAGTGTCGATTAAGATTTTTCGGGACATGGAGCGGTATTCAACTGATCCAATTGACGCAAAGCAGCCCAGTTATCTTCTATTTGCACTTGCCCACGCAATGCCAGTAGCTTGATTTTCCGCTGCTGTGCCAAATAGTCTTGGAGTGCATGACGTATGGCATTGACTGGATTATTTTCACCGGTAAAAGTCATCACTTGATGGATGATTGCATCATCAATACTTAAAGTAGTTCGCATCAAAAATCCTTTCTATCCGCATCATAAAGCCTCAAGCCGCCGCCAACAACCCATTCTTAAAGTGTTCCTGCATACGCTGCATGGATTGCGCACCATCACGGGCTAGTAGGGCTTTTAAGATGGCGGCATGTTCATCCAAGGATTCTTGAATCCGCCCCGATTTCAGCAGCGAATTGTGGCGATTTAATTTCATCACCTTGCGCAAATCGGTCACCAGTTGCACGCGCCAGCGGTTATTGGCTACTTCGAGCATTCGTACATGGAAATGTTCGTTGATGGCAAAGAACTGATCGGCATCGTTCGCAGCAGCGGCGGCTTCCAGCTTGTGGTGCAGCGCTTTCAATTCTTGCAGGGTTTCATGGCTGGCGGTGGTGGCGACTACGCTGGCTGCATCGGCTTCTAGCAAGCCCAGCAGGTGGTAGACATCGGCCAAATCACGTTCCGAAACCTCGGTCACATACGCGCCGCGCCGCACCTTCATCGTCACCAAGCCTTCGGCTGCCAACACCTTCAACGCCTCGCGCAACGGCGTGCGGCTAATGCCATAATCTTGGGCGAGTTTGAGTTCATCAATCCAGCTTCCCGGCTCCATCTCCCGCCTAAAGATACGCTGGCGCAGCAATTCCGCCACTTCTTCATACAGCGCACGGGGGGAGAGGGCATTGGGCGACAATTTCGAGGTCATGCGTAAGATTGTTACAGGATTTTGAATGAATAATTATAAATAATGTAAACTTTCAACATCCCCTGAATTCTCCTGAATTGCCCTAAGTTTGCCCCAAATTTAACGGAATCGCCATGACTGAACCCCAAAAAAAATCCGAATTCGCCCAAGCCACCCTCGAAGCGTGGAACAAGGCCGCCGCCAAATCTGCCCCCAACGGCAATGTAGATGCCCTGAATTGGGTGACTCCTGACGGCATCACCGTAAAACCGCTGTACACCGGAGCCGATACGCAAGATTTGGCCTACGCCGACACATTGCCCGGTTTTGAACCCTACCTGCGCGGCCCGCAAGCCACTATGTATGCGGTGCGCCCTTGGACGATTCGCCAGTACGCGGGTTTTTCCACCGCTGAAGCCTCCAATGCGTTCTACCGCAAAGCCTTGGCTGCGGGTGGGCAAGGTGTTTCGGTAGCGTTCGACTTGGCAACGCATCGCGGCTACGATTCCGATCATCCGCGCGTCACGGGCGATGTCGGTAAAGCCGGCGTAGCGATTGATTCGGTCGAAGATATGAAAATTTTGTTCGACCAAATCCCGCTCGACAAAGTTTCCGTTTCCATGACCATGAACGGCGCGGTGTTGCCCGTGTTGGCGGGCTATGTGATTGCCGCCGAAGAGCAAGGCGTATCGCAAGATAAATTATCGGGCACGATTCAGAACGATATTCTGAAAGAATTCATGGTGCGCAACACCTACATTTATCCGCCCGAACCTTCGATGCGGATTATTGGCGACATCATCGAATACACCGCCAAAAACATGCCCAAGTTCAATTCGATTTCGATTTCCGGCTACCACATGCAGGAAGCGGGCGCGAATCAGGCGCTGGAATTGGCGTTCACCTTGGCGGACGGTAAGGAATACGTGAAAACCGCCATCGCCAAAGGCATGGATGTGGACGCGTTCGCGGGTCGTTTATCGTTCTTCTGGGCGATTGGCATGAATTTCTACCTCGAAATCGCCAAAATGCGGGCGGCGCGTTTGCTGTGGTGCCGCATCATGAAGGGTTTCAACGCCAAATCGCCCAAATCGCTGATGCTGCGCACCCACTGCCAAACCAGCGGCTGGAGCTTGACCGAGCAAGACCCGTACAACAACGTCGTGCGCACAACCATTGAAGCGATGGCTGCCGTATTCGGTGGTACGCAAAGTTTGCACACCAATTCCTTGGACGAAGCGATTGCCTTGCCCACCGAATTTTCCGCCCGTATCGCCCGCAATACCCAGCTTATCATCCAAGAAGAAACCCACATCACCAACGTGATCGACCCTTGGGCGGGCAGCTACATGATGGAAAAGCTGACCCAAGATATGGCAGATGCCGCTTGGAAAATCATCGAAGAAGTCGAAAGCATGGGCGGCATGACCAAGGCGGTCGATTCCGGCTGGGCGAAACTGAAAATCGAAGCCGCTGCCGCTGAAAAACAAGCGCGTATCGACTCCGGCAAAGACGTGATCGTCGGCGTGAACAAATACAAACTGGCCAAAGAAGACCCCATCGAAATTCTGGATGTGGATAACGTGGCGGTGCGTGAGTCGCAAATCACACGCCTGCAAAATATCAAAGCCAAACGCGATGCAGCGCTTGTCCAGCAAGCATTGGATGCTATCACTTCCGCAGCAGAGAAGGGCGATGGCAACTTGTTAGACCTCACCGTCAAAGCCATGCGTTTGCGTGCCACCGTGGGCGAAGTGAGTGATGCCTTGGAAAAAGTATTCGGTCGTCACCGTGCCGATACGCAAAAAGTAACGGGTGTTTACGCCGCCGCTTACGATTCCGCCGAAGGCTGGGACAAATTGAAAGCCGAAATCGCCGACTTTGCAACCGAACAAGGCCGCCGCCCCCGCGTGATGATCGCCAAACTCGGTCAAGACGGTCACGACCGTGGCGCGAAAGTGGTTTCGACCGCCTTTGCCGATTTGGGCTATGACGTGGACATCGGCTCGCTCTTCCAAACCCCTGAAGAAGCGGCACGCCAAGCGATTGAAAACGACGTTCACGCGATTGGCGTATCGACCTTGGCAGCGGGTCACAAAACCCTCGTTCCCGCGATTATTGCGGAGCTGAAAAAGCAAGGCTCGGACGACATCGTGGTATTTGTCGGCGGCGTAATCCCCCGTCAAGATTACGATATGTTGTACGCAGCGGGCGTAAAAGGCATTTATGGCCCCGGTACACCCATCCCCGCCAGCGCGAAAGATGTGTTGGAGCAAATTAAGAAGGCGCTTGCTGCGTAATAAGCCGTTGGGGCAGAAATCGTGTGAACCATGACTGTTAATAATTCAAATATCCGCCCCCAATATATCTGCATTGATTGGGAAAATGTTCAGCCTGAAGTTTTCCCATCTTTGCAAGCCGAACACATCTATATGTTGGTTTTCGTTGGAGCGCAACAGAATAAATTATCGTTTCCTATCGTAGAAGCAGTACAAAAAATGGGAAGCAGGGCGCAATATGTGAAAGTAAGCCAAGCGGGAAATAATGCTTTGGATATGCACATTGCATTTTATCTAGGAAAAATTGCCAGTGAAAAACCGAATGTCCATTTTCATATTATATCGAAAGACACTGATTACGACCCGCTCATTCAGCATCTCCGAACTATGAACATTCGTGCAAATAGATACGTGGATGTCATGGAGATAGGATGGATAAAAAATCAAAAATCTTTAGAATTAGCGAAAGAAACTAAAGATTTTCTCCAAGTATCGATTGAATGGCTTCAAGCACGTACCAGTGGAAGACCTGCTAGTGAGCAGGCATTGAAAAATACGCTTAAATCTGCCGCTTTGGGCAATAGTTTGGATGATGTACAAGCAGAAGTTGTATTTAACCAATTAGTGGAAAAAGGGTATGTTGTTGTGCATGGTTCACAAATTCTTTATCCTAAGTTTTAGTTATGCGCCTCAACTCCAAAGAAATCACATCAATCCGCCATATATTGGGTGAATTAGACCCTTTGGGTCAGGTTTATCTATTTGGTTCACGGGTTGATGATAGTCGTAAAGGCGGAGATATTGATATTTTCTTGAACGCCAGTCGAATCATTGAATTAAAAACACAACTAACCATTCAATATCGTTTGACAACGGCATGTAATACCCATGTTGATTTATTGGTAAAGAATCCAAATCAATCCATACAACCTATTCATGAAATCGCATTGGAAACAGGAATCAAATTATGGCCTTTACAATGAATAAAGAATATACAAAAGAATACCGAATGTTTCAATTAAGTTTTGAAGCGTGTCAGCAACGAATTGAAAAGCTGCGTTATTCGATAGAAAAAAATTCGTACCTATTTCCATTAAATTCTGAAAAATTAAAAAATTTTGGTCAAGATGAGGAAGAATCGCTGGATGCTTTTATCCTTCGTTATTCCCAATGTGTTAGCATTATTCAAGAACAATTATTTAGAGGTATTGCACTGTTAGAGCAGGAAAATATCAATGATAAATCCAATCGTGATAAAACTTTGTTAATGGAAAAATTGGGTGCTATTCAATCTGCTGAAGATTTTGGAAGTGCTGCCATGTTACGGAACAAATTTGCCCATAATTATCCCGAACAAAGTGCCGTTCGGATGGAACGAATGAATTTAATCATGGAAGAAGCAAAATTTGTACTTGCAACATTCAGAGATATTCATTCATACCTTGTGAAAAAGAAATTTATAGTTGAATAAAAATCATAAATAAATCATAAATTCTTCATGCTTGATTTAATCCTCCAAGGCAATGCCGCCCAACAACGCCGCGCCATTGCCAAAGCCATTACCCTGCTGGAATCTACCCGCGCTGACCATCGGGCGCAGGCGGATGAATTGCTCACGGCTTTGTTGCCGCACACCGGAAAATCGCTGCGTCTTGGAATTAGCGGCGTGCCGGGCGTGGGCAAATCCACGTTCATTGAAGCGCTGGGCATTTACCTGATTGAACAGGGCAAGCGCGTGGCGGTGCTGGCGGTTGATCCGTCTTCTAGCGTGTCGGGCGGCTCGATTTTGGGCGATAAAACGCGCATGGAGCAGCTTTCCATTCGCCCCGAAGCCTACATCCGCCCCAGCCCGAGCAGCGGCACATTGGGCGGAGTCGCCGAAAAAACGCGCGATGCCATGCTGGTGTGCGAGGCAGCGGGCTACGATGTGGTCATCGTCGAAACCGTAGGCGTAGGGCAAAGTGAAACCGCCGTGCAGGGCATGACCGATATGTTTGTGCTGCTGCAACTTCCCAATGCCGGAGACGATTTGCAAGCCATCAAAAAAGGCGTGATGGAATTGGCAGATTTGGTGGTGATTAACAAAGCCGATTTGAACCCGACTGCCGCCACCCGCGCCCAACTGCAAATCAAAACCGCCATGCAGTTATTGGGGCTTTTTGGCAAGCACGACGATCTACATTGGCAGCCGCAAACCCTGCAAATTAGCGCTCTGCAAAGTCAGGGCGTGGATCACTTTTGGGCGGCGGTACTGGAATTTCAACGGTTGCAAATGGCGAATGGCTTGTTTGCCCAACGCCGCCAACACCAGTCCCTTTCATGGATGTGGGAGCGCATTGATGCCGGATTGAAGCAAGCGTTTCGGCAAAACGCACGGGTTCAAACGCTTTTACCCGAAACCACCCAAGCCGTGCAAAACGGCACGCTTGCGGCTTCGACCGCAGCACGCAATCTGCTTGCAGCGCTGACCCAGCCTGCATAGATAGCTATACTATTTATAGTATTAACCGCATTGATAGTACGAAAAACAGTAAGGAAGAAAAAACCATGCAAGATATTCTCCAGCAACTGGAAACCAAACGCGAACTCGCCCGTATGGGTGGCGGAGCAAAGCGCATTGCCGCGCAGCATAAAAAAGGCAAACTGACCGCCCGCGAGCGCATTGAAGTGCTGCTGGACGAAGGCACGTTTGAAGAATGGGATATGTTCGTGGAACACCGTTGCGCCGACTTTGGTATGGCGGATAACAAAATCCCGGGTGACGGCGTGGTCACGGGTTACGGCATGATTAACGGTCGTTTGGTGTTTGTTTTCAGCCAAGATTTCACCGTGTTTGGTGGCGCGTTATCGGAAGCGCACGCAGAAAAAATCTGCAAAATCATGGATCAAGCCATGAAAGTGGGCGCTCCCGTGATCGGTTTGAACGATTCCGGCGGTGCGCGGATTCAAGAAGGCGTTGCCTCGTTGGGCGGTTATGCGGACGTGTTCCAGCGCAATGTGATGGCGAGCGGCGTGATTCCGCAAATCAGCATGATTATGGGCCCCTCGGCGGGCGG
>CALMCD010000241.1 GCA_937863075.1 uncultured Rhodoferax sp.
ACTTCGACATGACCAAATTTGTCTTCGTCACCGGCGGCGTGGTGTCTTCCCTCGGAAAGGGAATCGCCGCAGCATCCCTCGCTGCGATACTGGAATCGCGCGGTTTAACCGTTACCCTTATTAAACTTGATCCGTATCTGAACCTTGATCCGGGTACGATGTCGCCGCTGCAACACGGCGAGGTTTTCGTGACCGATGATGGCGCAGAAACCGATCTGGATTTAGGGCATTACGAGCGCTTTATTGAATCCAAAATGCGCAAGTCCAACAACTTCACTACGGGGCAAATTTACAAGAGCGTTCTTGATAAAGAGCGCCGTGGTGATTATTTGGGCAAAACCGTGCAGGTGATTCCCCATGTCACCAACGAGATTCAAGAATTTATCAAACGCGGCGCACGCTATGGCGCACCCGATGCGGTGGATGTTGCCATCGTAGAAGTGGGCGGCACAGTGGGCGATATTGAATCACTCCCGTTTTTGGAAGCCGTGCGCCAGTTAAGCCTGCGCCTAGGGCCGAATATGGCGGCATTCGTGCATCTCACCTACTTGCCGTGGTTGGAAACAGCGGGTGAATTGAAAACCAAGCCTACCCAGCACACCGTGCAAAAGCTGCGCGAAATCGGTATTCAGCCCGATGCCTTGCTCTGCCGCGCCAACCGCTACATTCCTGAAGATGAGTGCGACAAAATCTCCATGTTCACCAACGTGGCGAGCTGGGGCGTGATTTCGATGCCCGATGTCAGCACCATCTACAAAGTTCCGCGCGTGCTGCATGAGCAGGGGTTAGACGGCCTGATCTGCGACAAACTCCGCCTGCACACCCCGCCCGCTAATTTGAAGCGTTGGGACGATTTGGTGTTTGAAACCGAAAACCCACGCGGCGAAGTCACTATTGCGATGGTCGGCAAGTATGTGGATTTGACCGATAGCTACAAATCGGTGAACGAAGCACTGCGCCATGCGGGTATGAAAAACCATGTGCGCGTCAAAATCGAACACGTTGATTCAGAAACCATCGGCGATTCCAGCGAGGAACAAATCCAGCAGCTCGCACAATACGATGCGATTTTGGTTCCGGGTGGATTCGGTTCGCGCGGTGTGGAAGGCAAAATCAACACGGCGAAATTTGCACGGGAAAGCCAAGTTCCCTACCTCGGCATTTGCTTGGGGATGCAAGTAGCGACCATCGAATTTGCGCGAAACGTAGCCGGTTTGCAAGGTGCCAATAGCACGGAAATTGAACCGAATTGCCCGCACCCCATCATCGCTTTGATTACCGAATGGGAAGATAGCGACGGCACGATCAAAACCCGTGACCACAATTCCGATTTGGGCGGAACAATGCGTTTGGGCGCGCAAAGTTCGGATGTCGCTGCGGGTACGCTGGCACACCAAATTTATGGCGATGTGGTGACCGAACGCCACCGCCACCGTTACGAAGCCAACGTTAAATACTTGAAGCAGTTGCGTGATGCCGGTTTGGTTATTTCTGCGCTCACGCAACGCGAACATCTCACGGAAATCGTGGAACTGCCGCAAACCGTTCACCCGTGGTTTATCGGTGTCCAATTTCACCCTGAATTCAAATCAACCCCTTGGGACGGGCATCCGCTCTTTAACGCCTTTGTTGAAGCGGCACTCCGACACCAAGCCCAACGGAAAGCGAATTAAGTCATGCAGCTTTGTGGATGGGAAATCGGCAATCGCCAACCGTTTTTTTTAATTGCAGGGCCGTGTGTCATCGAATCGGCACAACTGCAAATGGATGTGGCGGGGGCGTTGAAAGAAATAACAGGGACGCTGGGCATTCCGTTTATTTTCAAAAGCAGTTTTGATAAAGCGAACCGTTCCAGCGGTACGAGTCTGCGCGGCCCCGGGATTGATGCGGGGTTGGAAATTTTGGCGCAAGTCCGGCGTGAATTGAACGTTCCGGTGTTGACCGACGTGCATTCTGAAGACCAAATCGCCCAAGTCGCCAGCGTGGTCGATGTCTTGCAAACCCCCGCTTTTTTGTGCCGACAAACCGACTTTATTCGGGCGGTGGCGCAATCGGGCAAACCGGTGAATATCAAAAAAGGGCAATTTTTAGCCCCGCATGATATGAAGCACGTCATCCAAAAAGCGCGGGATGCCGCCGCTGAAATGGGTTTGCCCGACGATAACTTCATGGCGTGCGAACGCGGTGCGAGCTTTGGTTACAACAATCTGGTATCGGATATGCGCAGTTTGGCGATTCTGCGGGAAACGCACGCGCCCGTGGTGTTTGATGCGACCCATTCGGTGCAACTTCCGGGTGGTTTGGGTACGAGCAGCGGCGGGCAGCGCGAGATGGTTCCGGTGCTGGCGCGGGCAGCGGTGGCGGTCGGTGTGGCGGGTTTGTTTATGGAAACGCATCCCGATCCTGCCAAAGCGTGGAGCGATGGCGCAAATTCCGTGCCCCTGCACCGCATGAGAGAGCTGCTGGAAACGCTGTTAGAACTCGACCGCGTGACCAAAAAATCCCCTTATTTAGAAGA
>CALMCD010000242.1 GCA_937863075.1 uncultured Rhodoferax sp.
AAAACCAGTCGCTTTTCATGCTGGTATAACCCGGGGGCAACAAATGCCCATATTTGGTATAAAACCCAAGGGAGCGATAAACCAAAAGCACATAAAACCGTCACTTTAATGGGAATTAAAAACGGAGAAACCACGCCCACGGCAATCATCCGCGAGCCTTCGGGTAAAGTTTTCACCAAAGGCATCGCCAAAATATCGTACAAAGCCGAAGGGCCCGGATAGAGTGCCAGTATCGCAAACAAGATACTGATGCCGTATGTGCAATACAGCAAACGGTCACGCAATTCAATCAGGTGCTGAATGAAAGGTTGCTCGGTTCCAGCCAATTCATCGGCAGCGTTGGGGGATTTTTGGGGGTCGGTCATTCGTTTGGTTTGAATTGTCCAGACGGGCGAAAACGGGCGACACGCGCCGCGCCCGATTGCACCTTGGTTTTGACTCCAGCGCGTGCCTTGTACCATTGTGGCAGGGTGGATCGTTTGACACGCCAATGTTTGCGTGGATGCCGGTATTGCGGTGTGCTGTTGAATGCTTCGCCAAATACCGCCTCGGCATCATCGCGTGTGGTGATGGGGGATTCGACCGCCATTTGGGTGGCTTCAGACCAACTTTTTTCAAAATCATCGGCTCCCTTTTGCAGATTTTTCTCTACATCACGGGCGGCACTTTCAACCGATTCTTTCATTTTTTTCAGTTCGTCCAATTCCATCGAACGGTGAACTTCTTCCTTCACATCCGCCATATAGCGCCGCGCACGCCCCAGCAGGTTGCCAGCCATGCGAGCAACCGCCGGCAACCGTTCCGGCCCAATCACTACCAGTGCAATCGCACCAATAATGGCTATCTTGGTAACGCCAATATCCAGCATGGATACGGCTTAGCCTTTAACCTTGGTGTCCACATCAATCGTGGTGGTGGGTTTTGCGTCGGTTTTTTGGGCGGTGGTTTCGGTAGCAGCAGGGGTTGTACCGTCCCGCATACCATCCTTAAATCCTTTGACCGCACCCCCCAAATCGGAGCCGATATTGCGCAGTTTCTTCGTGCCAAAAATCACCACAATGATGACGAGAAAAATAATCAAATGTGTCGTAGAAAAGCCCATGATTCACTCCTTTATCCACTATGGATTTTATGTTGGTTGCGTATTGTAGATTCAACCCCGCGCCCACGGGCGTGCGCCGCCCATGACATGGAAATGTAGGTGGTGAATTTCCTGCCCCCCCTCTTTCCCCGTATTGGTGACCACGCGGAAACCGCCTTCGGGATAAGGGTTGCAACCTTCTTGCTGGGCTAACTTAGGAATGAGTGCCATCAAGCGCCCCATCAAACCGGCATCGGCATCCGTCAGATGTGCGAGGGACACGATATGCCGCTTGGGAATCACCAAAAAATGAATCGGAGCCCACGGATTGATGTCGTGAAAGGCAAAAAATTCATCGTCCTCATAAACCACGCGGGACGGAATTTTCTTGGCTGCAATTTTGCAAAAGAGGCAATTCGGGTCGGTATCGTTATCGTGCATCACATCTATCCTTTTATGCAGATTCTTTGCGGGCGGCTTTTTCAACAATGCCGCTAGTGCCTTCGCGCCGTTCTAATTCGGCAACCACATCGGCGGGACTTAAATCATAGTGCGCAAGGGCAACCATGCAATGAAACCACAAATCGGCTACCTCGTAAACCAATTTAGATTTGTCAGCACCGTGATCGACATCTTTGGCGGCCATTACGGTTTCGGTTGCTTCTTCGCCGATTTTTTTCAGAAACGCATCCGGCCCCTTGGTGAGCAAACGCGCCACATAACTACCACCGGGATCACCGCCATTGCAGGGTTTGCGGGATTCAATGACCGCCGCCAAACGCCCAAGTGCATCCATTGCATCCATTGATTGATTCATGGTTTCTTCATTGCTTTTTTATTGGTAAATCGTTTTCGGGTCTTTGAGGACGGGATCGGCACTTTGCCAGTGTCCATCTTTCAGCACACTGAAAAAGCAGCTATGCCGTCCGGTGTGGCAGGCAATGCCCGGCTCGTGTCCGGTTTGGGTGATTTTTAATAGCACCACATCGGCATCGCAATCCAAACGCATTTCATGCACGATTTGAACGTGACCCGATTCCTCGCCCTTGAACCACAGTTTATTGCGGGAACGGCTGAAATACACGGCGCGACCCAACTCGGCGGTTTTTTGCAACGCCTCGCGGTTCATCCATGCAAACATCAGCACATCACCGCTGCTTTGCTCTTGGGCGATGACGGGAACCAAGCCCTTTTCATCCCAACGAATAGCATCTAAAAAGTTCATGGGGATTTTAATTTTTACATCCGAACCGGAATGCCACGGCGCTTCATGCACTCTTTGGCCTGCGCGACGGTGTATTCGCCATAATGAAAAATGCTAGCAGCCAACACCGCATCCGCGCCGCCTTTGGTCACGCCATCGGCTAAATCGTCCAACGTCCCTACGCCACCGGATGCAATCACCGGAACATTCACCGCGTTGCTCACGGCACGGGTTAAGGCGAGGTCAAAACCGGATTTGGTTCCGTCTTTATCCATGCTGGTGAGCAAAATCTCGCCCGCGCCACGCTGTGCCATTTCAGTAGCCCACGCCACGGCATCCAGCCCTGTATTTTTGCGTCCACCGTGGCTATAAACATCCCAGCCTTCACCGCGAGCCAACACATCATCACCAAAACGGCGTTTGGCATCAATCGCAACGACGATGCACTGCGAGCCGTATTTTTCCGATACCTCGTTAATAACGTGCGGGTTCGCCAAGGCAGCGGAATTGAAACTGGTTTTATCCGCTCCCGCATTGAGCAGGCGACGCACATCATCCACCGTGCGCACACCACCACCCACGGTGAGCGGAATGAACACTTGGGAAGCCACGGCTTCAATGATGTGCAGAATCAAATCACGCCCATCGCTGGTCGCGGTGATGTCCAAGAACGTGAGTTCATCCGCGCCTTGGGCGTTATAACGGGCTGCGATTTCCACGGGGTCACCCGCATCACGCAACTCGACAAAATTCACGCCTTTAACGACGCGCCCACCTGTTACATCCAAGCAGGGGATGATGCGTTTAGCTAGCACTGAGAGTTATCCATTCTTATCCGTTTTACCCATTCAACTCATCCGCCCGCTCTTGCGCGGCTTCAAAGTCTAAGTCGCCGGAATAAATTGCACGACCGCAAATAACACCTTCTACGCCCTCGTCTTCGACTTCGCACAGGGCTTCAATGTCGGCGATGTTAGAAAGACCACCGGATGCAATCACCGGAATGGTTAAGGCTTGGGCGAGTTTGACGGTGGCTTCAATGTTGATGCCAGTGAGCATTCCATCCCGACCGATGTCGGTGTAAATAATGGATTCCACACCGTAATCTTCAAACTTTTTACCCAAGTCGACCACGCTATGGCGAGTGAGTTTGCTCCAACCATCGGTTGCGACTTTGCCATCTTTGGCATCGAGACCCACGATGATGTGTCCGCCAAAAGCGGTGCAGGCATCTTGCAAAAATCCGGGGTTTTTGACAGCCGCCGTGCCAATAATGACGTAGCGCAAACCGGCATCCAGATAGCGTTCAATCGTATCCAAATCCCGAATGCCACCGCCGAGTTGGACATCGACTTCTTCCCCTACTTCTTTGAGGATTTTGCGAATAGCCTGTTCGTTTTTGGGATGTCCGGCAAACGCGCCATTCAAGTCAACAAGGTGCAAACGCCGTGCGCCTTTATTGACCCAGTTGCGTGCCATCACGGCAGGGTCTTCGCCAAAAGTTGTGGATTGGGTCATGTCACCTTGTTTCAGGCGAACACAGTGACCGTCTTTTAAGTCAATAGCAGGAATCAAAAGCATGATGCTTCAAAAGTTGAGGGGAAAGAGAAATCAGAATGCTAGAAATCAAGGTTTCCAGTGGAGGAAGTTGCGATACAGGGCTAAACCATGATCGGCACTTTTTTCGGGATGGAATTGGGTGGCAAAAATATTATCGCGTGCAATGGCCGAAGCAAAACCCCCGCCGTACTCAGTCATACCCACGGTGTGGCGGGCATCCGATGGTTTAGCGTAGTAACTATGCACGAAATAAAAATAACTGCCGTCTGGCACATCGCCCCAAACCGGATGGGGATGATCGCTTTGCCATACTTGATTCCATCCCATTTGGGGAACTTTATAACGGCTACCGTCGTTTTGGATTTGTCCATCCAATTGAAATTTCACCACCTCGCCCGCAATAAGGCCGAGGCAAGGCGTATCGAATTCTTCGCTGTGATCCAGCAGCATTTGCATACCCACGCAAACACCCATTAAAGGTTTGTGCGCGGCGGCGTGCATCACGGCTCCGTACATGCCACTGGCATGGAGTTCGTGCATACAGTCCCGCATTGCACCTTGACCGGGTAACACCACGCGGTCGGCGTGCATCACCTCGGCGGGTGTACGCGCCCAAACCACTTCCACGCCCGAGCCTTCGGCAGCGTGCATCACCGCCTGCGTCACCGAGCGCAAATTGCCCATTCCATAATCAACGACTGCGATTTTTCTTTTCATGGTATTTTTTACAGGGTTCCCTTGGTAGAAGGGATGATTCCGGCGATACGTGCATCCCGTTCGACGGCGGCACGCAAGGCGCGGGCAAAGGCTTTGAACACCGATTCGGCCTGATGGTGCGCATTGCAACCCTTGAGGTTATCAATGTGCAAACTCACCAGCGCGTGATTCACAAAACCTTGGAAAAATTCATGCACCAACTGGGTATCCAATGTGCCGATCATGCCACTGGTAAAGGGAACATCCATTACCAAGCCGGGGCGACCGGAAAAATCAATCACCACGCGGGAAAGTGCTTCGTCCAGCGGCACATAGGCATGACCGTAGCGGCGAATGCCTTTTTTATCACCCATCGCCACAGCAAACGCTTGACCGAGGGTGATGCCGACATCTTCTACGGTATGGTGACCGTCGATATGCAGATCACCATCGGCTTCAATTTCCAAATCCACCAGCGCGTGGCGGGCGATTTGGTCTAGCATGTGGTCGAAAAAACCAATTCCGGTTTGAAGGCGGGATTGTCCTGTTCCATCCAAATTGATCACCACACGAACACGGGTTTCGGCGGTATTGCGAACGACTTCGGCGGTACGGTCGGGGTAAATAGTGGTCATAAAATGATTCAAAGACTGTCAATCAACGCTGCGAATAGCTGCTTATTTTCCGCTTCCGTTCCAACGGTCAAACGCAAGCATTGTGCCAGTAGTGGGTGCATTGTAGAAATGTTCTTCACCAGAACGCCCGCTTGCTTGAGTCCATTAAAGGTTCTTTGGGCATCGGGAACACGTACCACAATCATATTCGCATCGCTCTCCCACACCGTGACCCCTTGCAGGGTACGCAATGATTCTAAAAGGATAGCGCGTTGTTCGCATATATCCTTGGCTTGTGCCACAAATACGTCTTTATTTTCGATTGCGAACAAGGCACATTCGTAGTTCAAAACGCTCACGTTATAAGGGGGGCGCACCTTGTCGATTTGGTGGATCAATTCTGCCGCGCCCAGCATATAACCCAGCCGAATACCCGCTAAACCAAATTTGCTGAGTGTGCGCATAAGCAACACATGCTGGTTATTTTCGGGCTTAGCACGCATCACGTCCAACCAAGTGCGGCTGGAAAATGGTTGATACGCTTCATCCAAAACCACCAAGCCACCCACTTCGGCGGTGGTGGCGATGATACGTTCCATCACGTCCGCATCCCACAAATTGGCGGTGGGATTATTCGGATACGCGAGGTACACGAGCGCGGGTTGGTGCAAGCGGATGGCGGCGCACATGGCGGCTTCATCGAGTTCAAATGCAGGGGTTAGGGGAACGCCAACAAAATCCAGACCCTGCAATTGGGCGCTCATGGCGTACATCACAAACCCCGGAACGGGAGCGAGTGCCACCGGTTTTTTGCCCGTCACGGCATCGGCAGATACCGCGCACGCCATCGACAGCAGGGAAATCAACTCATCCGAACCATTGCCGAGCATGATGTCAAAGCCAGTGGGCATATCGGCATACTGTGCCAAGGCGCGGCGCAAATCATCCACACGTCCATCAGGATAGCGATTCAACGCCAGCGACCCTAAACGGCGACCCAATTCTTCTTGGAGTGCGGGGGGAAGACGATGGGGATTTTCCATTGCATCCAATTTCACCATGCCTTGGGAGTTTTGAATGGCATAGGCGTGCATAGACTGCACGTCCTGCCGAATGCGACGAGCGATAAATGGAGATAACGAAGACATAGGGAATAGCAAGGGTAAAGCCGGAACCATTGAATGGTAACAGCATCCCAACGACTGACCCCAAGGATAAAAACAAGGGATAAAAAAATTGGCGATGGAGAATCTCTCCACCGCCAACATCAATCAATCCTTAGATCGGATTATTTTTGGGTCAGAACCCATTTCACCAATTTGGCGGCTTCTGCGTCAGTTACCTTATTAGCTGGCATGGGGATAGCACCCCAAGTACCGGAACCACCTTTGATAACTTTAGCAGCCAACATAGCGGGCGCTTTAGCGTCGCCTTTGTATTTAGCAGCTACTTCTTTGTAAGCAGGGCCAACGAGTTTTTTGTCAACAGCGTGGCAACCCATGCAGCCTTTTTCTTTAGCCAATTTTTCATCGGCCATTGCGGGGGCGGCAGCCAGAGCAGCGATAGCGGTCAAAGCAGCGGTCAAGACGAGTTTTTTCATGATGTCTCTTTCTGTGTTTACGGGGGTTGTTTCAATCCACACCCCTTACGGGTGTACCTAAATTTTAATAAGTAACTGCTTAACTAACGCATGAGATTCCATGCGGTTGACAGAAAAAGTAGGAAAAGATGTGAGAAAACTTTAATGAAAAAATAAAGTTGGTGATCCTTGACCCCGGCACTGGCTCTACAGTTAGGGCTGCTTGGTTCCCCACCTGACCCGGTTGGCCGCTTCACCATGCGGGAAGGATCACCGATGCGAATTGTACTCGTAGAATCGCCCCCTATGTCATATCTTGTACTCGCTCGTAAGTATCGCCCCCGCAATTTCACCGAAATGGTGGGGCAGGATCATGTTGTGCGTGCGCTTTCCAGTGCGCTCACCACCCAGCGCTTGCACCACGCCTACTTATTCACCGGAACACGCGGGGTCGGCAAAACCACGGTATCCCGTATTTTGGCCAAATCGCTGAATTGCCAAGGTGTAGATGGAAAAGGCGGAATCACGGCCACCCCTTGTGGTGTGTGCCAAGCCTGCTCTGATATTGATAGCGGTCGCTTTGTGGATTACACCGAACTCGATGCCGCCTCCAATCGCGGTGTGGACGAAGTGCAAACCCTGTTAGAACAAGCGGTTTATAAACCCGTGCAAGGGCGCTTCAAGGTGTTCATGATTGACGAGGTTCACATGCTCACCAATACGGCATTCAATGCGATGCTGAAAACGCTGGAAGAGCCGCCCGAATACCTCAAATTCGTGCTGGCGACCACCGATCCGCAGAAAGTTCCGGTCACGGTACTCTCGCGCTGCTTGCAATTTAATTTGCGCCCGATGGCTCCTGAAACCATCCGCGAACATTTAACGCGCGTGCTGGAAATCGAAAATGTAAGCGCCGAAGTGCAGGCGCTGCGCTTGTTGGCACGCGCCGCACGCGGTTCGATGCGCGATGCCTTGAGTTTGACCGACCAAGCCATTGCCTTCGGTTCCGGGCAGTTGCAAGAAGACACGGTGCGCCAAATGCTGGGCAGCGTGGATCGTTCCTACGTGTTCCGTTTGATTGAAGCGCTGGCTGAGGGCGATGGAAAAACCGTCGTCGAAACGGTGGAAGCACTGCGGTTGAATGGTTTGAATGCGGCATCGACCTTGGAAGAAATGTCCACCGTGCTGCAACGCATGGCGGTGGTGCAGGTGATGAATAGCCAACCTGCCGAAGACGATTCCGACCCCGAAGCCACTGAAACCGCACGCCTCGCCGCCCTGTTGCCACCGGACGAAACGCAATTGCTTTACAGCATTTGTTTACATGGGCGGGCGGATTTGGGACTTGCGCCGGATGAATACGCCGCGCTCACGATGGTGCTTTTGCGTTTGTTGGCGTTTAAGCCAAAATCATCTGTGAATGCACCGAATGTGCCGAATGTATCGAACACATCCAGCGCATCAACGGAAAAAAAAAGCCCTCTGAAAATTGAAGCACCCGTTGTTAAGCCCGTCATACAACCCCCTGCACCCTCCATCAAATCGGCTGCAATACCCACTCCGCCGATAGAGGTAGCTCCTCAACTGGTAGCTCCTCAACTCGGTGATTTTTGGCACACTACCGTGCAAGCATTGATTGCTTCGGAAGCGATTAACGCGATGGCACAACAACTGGCGCTGCAATCGCAACTGGTAGAGCGTTCGCCGACGCATTGGCGTTTGCAAGTGGAGCGTGATTCGCTTATCAACCACAAAACGCGGCTGCACGATGCGCTGCGTGAGGCGGGGCATGGTGTGCCTGAATTGATAATCGAAGCAGCAGCAGCCGGTAGCATCACCGACAATCCCACCCAGCGCAATCAGAAAGCCGCGCAACAACGGCAGGAAGCTGCCGAGGCGATAATTCACGCCAACCCCTTCGTGCAGAGCATGGTGCGCGATTTTGGGGCAAGTATCAAATCCATCAAACCCCTGTAAGAAAACCAAGGAAATTTAAGGAAATTTATGTTTAATAAAGGACAAATTGCTGGTCTGATGAAGCAGGCGCAAGCCATGCAGGACAACATGAAGAAGGCGCAAGAAGAGCTGGGTCACACCGAAGTAACGGGTGAATCTGGCGCGGGTCTGGTTAAAGTTGTGATGACGTGCAAGCACGATGTCAAACGCATCACCATCGACCCCAGCTTGCTGGCAGAAGACAAAGATATGCTGGAAGACTTGGTAGCCGCCGCCTTCAACGCCGCTGTGCGCAAGGCCGAGGAAACATCCAATGAAAAAATGGGCAAAATCACCGCCATGATGCCCAGTTTGCCCGGCGGCATGAAATTCCCGTTCTAAATTCCACCTGCAAAACCCCGTGGAATCACTTGGCGTATTGATTCAGGCGCTTAAACGTCTGCCCGGTGTGGGGGTTCGGTCAGCGCAACGCATGGCCTACCATTTGTTGCAGCATGACCGCGCCACCGCGTTGAATCTGGCACAGGCTTTACAACAAGCCGTGACCCACGTTCAGCACTGCGAACGCTGCCACACCTTTACCGAGCATACAATTTGCGACCATTGCGCCGACCCGGAACGCGATCCCCATTATTTGTGTGTGGTGGAAACGCCCGCCGATCAAGCGGCTTTGGAGCGCACCAAAGCCTATCGGGGCTTGTATTTTGTCTTGATGGGTAAACTCAGCCCGTTTGATGGGGTGGGGCCGAACGAAATTGGCATGAAAAAATTGCTGCAACGCACCTTGGATGGTGTGGTGCAAGAATTGATTTTGGCGACCAATTTCACCGCAGAAGGCGAGATCACCGCCCACGTTATCAGCGAAGCGTTGAAGCCGCACGGCATCCGTGTCACCCGCCTTGCACGCGGCGTACCAGCGGGTAGCGAGCTGGAATATGTGGATTTAGGAACCATCGCCCACGCGCTGGCGGATCGCCGTCCGAAGAATTAAAAAATTCACCAATTAAAAACCTAATCATTATCTGAAAGAAAGTTCATCACATGATTACCACGACTGTTACTACGACTGTTCGTTTTACCTTGGCCTACTGGTGCTTGCTGGTGGCAGCCTTGTTACCGCTGATTTGCTCCGTGCTGGCGAAGTATGGCAAGACGGGTCTTCCACCAGAGCAAGGTGGATTTGACAACAACAATCCCCGCACATGGTTAGCCAAACAAGTGGACTGGCGTGCGCGTGCCAATGCAGCACAGGCTAATACTTTTGAAGCACTGCCCTTCTTCATGGCAGCGGTCATCATCGCCCACCTGTTGGGAACGCCCCAAGGCCGTTTGGACATCATGGCCTTTATTTGGATCGTGCTGCGGATTCTCTACATCATGGCCTATGTCGCAGGGCAAGGAACCATCCGTTCGACGCTTTGGGGACTGGCGTTTGCAGTGAATATCGGTATCTTGTTGATTGGATACCGATAATTCCGTTCTTAATGCTTCGCGAGGCGGATGGCCTTGCGATTGCTGGGTCGGCTAACCGATTTCTGCCCTTTTTTGCTGCTGGCTTTGGCGACTTGCACTTTGCCTTTTCCCTTGTCTTTTCCGGCTTTTTTACCGCGTGCATTACGGGGGTTTACGGCAACTGCTTCCGAGGCTAATGCCAGTTCAGCACCTTGCGCAAGCTGGGAAGCCACATCTTGCGTATTACCCGAGCGGGGAACCAGCAACGAAGACCCCGCCTTGATCATCATGTGGGGCGCGATGCCGTTGGCTAAGCGGAAATCGTTTTCACTCATTCCCACCATTTTGGCGGCTTCGGCAGGACGCAGGTTAGAAGGCGCGATCCACACCGTCAGGCTCGCCAATTTGCCACCACCGTAGGCTTCTAAATTGCTTTGAAAACGCTCGACGTTATCCCAAGGCAGCAAAATCTGGGGGGTGCTGGCCGCCAAAATCACCGAACGGGTGAGGGATGGATTCAGCGCCTTGAAGTCTTCAACCGATACATCCGCCAACTGCGCCACGGTCTGCATATCCATATCGCGGTTAATTGTGACGGTTTGGAAATAGGGATGGTTGCCGATCTGGGGTAATCGCGTTTTATAGGCTTCGGGGTTGAACACGATGTTTTTCATCGCCTGCAATTTGGGAACGTACATGCGCGTTTCCATTGGCATCGCTAAATCGGTGTAGGCAGGTCGCAAACCACTTCGGGAGGATATGGCACGCGACACGCGACCACTGCCCCAGTTATACGCCGCCAGTGCCAAATGCCAATCACCAAATTGGGCATGGAGCTTTTGGAGATAGTCCAACGCCGCACGGGTGGAGGCCAGCACATCACGCCGATCGTCGCGGAAGGCGGTTTGTTTCAGCGAAAAATAACGCCCCGTAGCCGGCATAAACTGCCAAATACCCACCGCATTGGCACGCGAAACGGCTTGCGGATTGAATTCACTTTCCACAAACGGCAGCAACGCCAGTTCGGTCGGCATATTGCGCAGCTCTAATTCTTCCACGATGTGAAAGAGGTATTTACGCGAACGCTCCGACATTTGGAAGACGGCATTGGGGTTGCGCAGATACCATTGTTCCCGATCGCGCACCAAATCGGTATTCAGATTCGGCATGCTGTAGCCTCGGCGAATCCGATCCCACAAATCCAAGGGGGGAGCCACCGCAACGACATTGCGCGAAATACCCGAAATCGCCTCCATCGGAGTCAATTCAAATTGGGGGCTAATCAGTTCGGGGGGGGCGGGGGTTTCTGAGGGGGCTACGGGTTCGACCGTGGGAGAAGGTTCTGAGGGTTTGTCGGAATCTTTGGATTCTGGTGCGGGAGAGGGGGGTGTTGATGCTGCGGCTGAAGTCGCCGTCGATGGGGGAGTCTCATCTCCCGTCGTCTGTTCAGTGGATGCCGATGCCGCCGCAGATGACAAGAAACACACCAAAGTGAAAAGTTTGAGGAGGTGATTCATCGATATTGATTTTTCCATTGGCGTAATGTCGTGAAAGTGGCAAGATCACCGCGAAGAAAAGGGTTGACTTTTTTCTCAAGCCCTATCGTTGACGGCAAGGTCGGTAAACCTTGCGCTCGCAACGCTTCGCAGTGCCGCTGATAAGCCACCAAATCAGGGTTATCGGGTTCAGCTTCCCGTGCGAATTTCAGATTGCTTACCGTGTACTCATGGGCGCAACAAACCCGTGTATTGTCAGGCAAAGCGGCAAAACGCGCTAGTGCGCTGTGCATTTGCGCCATCGTCCCCTCGAAAACACGCCCGCAGCCACCGCTAAATAGCGTATCGCCACAGAACAAAATCGGGTCATCGTTGGGTATTTCAGCGTAGTAGGCGAGGTGATCCAAGGTGTGTCCGGGAACTGCGAAAACGGTAAAAGACACTCCTAATAGTTCTAATCGTTGCTCATCCACCAGCCCCGTGCTGGTAGAAGAACCCAACACCCGCGCCCCCGTTGCACGCCGCAGAGTATCCACACCAGCGATATGGTCATTGTGATGATGGGTTACTACAATGGCTTGTAATTGAACCCGCTCACGCTGGAGCGAATCCAGCACTGGCTGTGCGTCCCCCGGGTCAATCACCAGTGCTTGCGTTCCGTTATGGAGCATCCAAATGTAGTTGTCCGCCAAAGCGGGTAATGGCATTAACTTCATCATTCACTTCATGGTTGTAAGTTGGTTAAAAGGATATGCGCAATCAAATAATCGGGACAAATATCGGGACAAATGATTGGAACGACTGGTTAAAGACCCCGCTAGGAATTTCTCTGCTGGAGTGGGAAGCTTCGCACTTAGATTCGGCTGTCGCCAACTGTTTTGGTTACCACGCCCTTCAACTGGGATTACCCGAACTGGACGGCCTGCGTTCCAACCGAATGCCACACCGCTGGACTATGCCCCACGATTTGGTGTGTGACTTTCGGGCACTCCCTTTCCCAGAAGATTGTATCGATTTGGTGGTTTTACCGCACATACTCGAATTCAACCCCGACCCGCAACAAATACTCCGCGAAATAGAAAGGGTACTGATTCACGAAGGGCGGGTCATTATTTTTGGCCTCAGCCCGTTCAGCCTGCATTACCCCCAATTACCGGATGTGCGTAAATTTATCCCCTACTGGCGCTTGAAGAATGATTTGAATCAGTTAGGGTTGGAAGTGGAAAGTATCCACTGGCAATCTTTATTGGGTATAGCCTATTGCATGGTCGCCGTCAAACATATTCGGGGGATGCACTTGATTAAATCCCCTTGGAAATCCATTGCCATGCCATCGCCTTTAGAACCCAGCGCACAAAC
>CALMCD010000243.1 GCA_937863075.1 uncultured Rhodoferax sp.
AGCGTTACCCTGAAACGTCGATCTCCGGTCGGCTAGTGAATGGGTTTTTTGGGATATCACGCTCCCCATACCGTAATCGTTGAAACCGTCGTAATCCCCGACGGAACTTCTTTTTTCCAAATCCGATTTTCCCAAGGGCTATCGGGTCGGCGGTCAAAAATCACCAAATGCGCTTCATCCACGCCGCACTGTTGCGCGTAGCTCGCGGTTTGGGTAATCCCTTCGCGCTCCACCGTTTCCAAACTGCGATTATTTTTTAATAATTTCAGTTCAATCACAATGCGCTGCACAACGCCTAAAAAACCATCGTTTTCGTTAATCGGCCATTCAATAAATAAATCGGTTCGCTTTAATCCTAAACCATATTCACGGTTAATGCGTCCACCACCGTTGATAATGCGCTGCAAAAACGCTTGCATCAATAATTGCGGGCCTGCTTCCTTAAACGTAAATCCATCCATCCACGCATCCGAGTGTTCCCGAAAGAATTGCTGAAACGCGGATAATAATTTTGGCATATCCAACGTGCGTTCGGCTGTTAAAAACCACGGCTGGGGATAATGTAAAACGGTTTGAATCGGCGAAGTAATCTCACGCGGAAGAACCTCACGGTAAATACGATTGGAAATCGTGAGTTCAGGACGGGTACGAATTAACCCTAAATCTTCAACATACTGTAAATCATCTTCCGGGAATCGTTCGGTAACATCTTCTCCTGAAAGCATAGCAGCTACAATAGGATTGACGCGCGTTTCCCGCAATTTATCTGCCAACGCATCCAAATGCGTAGCGCGGCTGTAAATCAAACGTTCGCGGGCTTGTTTGTATTTTTCTAGCGTAATTGGAATCGTGCGATTGCGTGCCGATCTATCTTCCCATACGCACTCTGCACCTAAAGCATTCACGAGCCACGGTTGCCCGCGCGTATCTTCCCACAATTCATTCCAAATCTCATCATCAAATACCTGCCCGCTTTCTTGGGTATGTTGTTGCCATAATGCAATCGTTTCTTCACGGGTAAAATTACCCAAACGTAGAGATTTTGCTTTGATATTAAAAGCACTACCGCCCGTAATAACTTCTTGATGTGGCGTATGAATCCGATAATCCCGAATATCGCGCACGCCACATAACACCACGGTTTGTGGAAAAGCCATCGGGCGTTGGGCATAACCAGCACGAATTTGGCGTAATAAAGAAATTAATGTATCACCGACCAAGGCATCGACTTCATCGAACAATAATACCAACGGATTTTCTGAATGAAGCGCCCAATGTTCAAGAACGGTGCGCAACCAATCATCCGCCCCTTGGGTTTGCAGAACATCGCGGGCTTGTTGGGCGGCGTTTGCATCCTTCCAATAAACCAGCGCGGCACTCGCCAACGCCCGCACAATGGCTGCCATGCCCCGTTGCACATCGCTGCGGGCGGATTGCGCGGCCTCGATGTTCACGTACAGCGCCCGATAGTGACCTTGCTGATTCAGATGGTGCATGAGTGCCAGCAAACACGTCGTTTTTCCGGTTTGGCGCGGCGCGTGCAACACAAAATAACGGTGCGCTTCAATAAGGCTTTCGATGTTTTCCACATCAATCCGATGCAACGGATCAATCATGTGGTGCATCCCCGGTACGCTTGGGCCCGCGTTGTTGAATTGTTTCATGGGGGCATTATGTTCTATGGCTACATTAAGCTAATGATGCAGGTGGGGCGTGTGTTAGCGTGGGTTTTACCACTCATGCGGCTTAAACCCGCTGGGATTGCGAATTTCAACCGCTTCGCCAGATTGTGCCAACACATACAACCCTTTTTTGTGGGCATAGCGTGCTACTTCGGGCGGAATGACCATCCCTGCCACTGCACCCAGTATCTTGTACCCTCGGTATTGGGGGAAGTGCTGTTTGAATATATCCAGACGCTCTAAATGTTCCTGCACATCGTCATGCGATAAATTGGATTTGCATTCAATGGCAATTAACACATCGGTATTGATAACAATTAAATCAATCTCCATCACAAACTGCCGATGGTCGTCATAGGCTACCTGATTGGCAATCACTTGATGCACAGGTAGATTGCGTTCTTGAAACAAGCGTACCGCAGCGGGTCTAACCATTTCCTGCACAAAATCGCCCAACCGATTACCCAGTGCGCCCAAGCGTCGGTCTAATTCTTTGGAACGTTTTTCATTGTCTTCAAAACGCTTTTGCGCTTCTTCGGCACGCTTTTTAGCATCTTGCTCGCGTTGTTGTTCACGCTTTATTTCTTCTTCAGCACGCTTTTGTGCCTCTTCAGTACGTCTTTTTGCCTCTTCGGCTTCTCGTTCAGAGCGTAAACGTGCTTCCTCGACACGTAAACGTGCCTCTTCCGCCTTTCTTTCAGCACGTAAACGTGCTTCCTCAGCTTCTCTTTCCAATCGCAAACGTGCTTCCTCAGCGCGTCTTGCATCTTCTTGCTCAAAGCGAATACGTACCGCTTCGGCGTTCTCTTTTATCATTTGCCGCGTTTCCATCAACGCCCGCCACACATCGTCAAACGTGGGGGCGGGGGTGGTGAAAGTGGGGGGTGTCGTTGTGGTAGTCATTACATCTTCTCCTTACCGCGTATTTTAAGGATGGTATAAAAAACTGCGATTTAGTCCAAGTCCAGAAACGCTTGCAAGCGCGGAACGGTAAGGATGTTGCTATGAACTGATGATGGCTTCGGTCATTGTACGAATCTATTGAAAATCAATAGGTTAAACGCTGCTCTCAATCACTTGCAAGGTGGCATCAGTTCATAGAGAGCCACTACCACCTCCCCTATTCAACAGGTTGCGCTTCAAATGCCCTGAATTGCTTTTCCAATTTCCACTCGACCCGCGCTTTATCGTGGGTGTTCAAGAAACGCTGGCAGGCATCGCGGGCAACGGGAAAATCGCCCTCGCCGCAGGATTGCATTTGGCGGTACGATGAATCTTTCCACAAACTGCCGCCCGTCAAAAAGGAATAATGGATGCTATTGCGTGCCAATACCTTGAGCGCGGAATAATCCAAACCGTAATCTTGCGCGGCGCGTTGGTATTCGTGGGTGAGGTCAATGCGGGAAACGCCCTCGTCATCCGATGCCA
>CALMCD010000244.1 GCA_937863075.1 uncultured Rhodoferax sp.
TGCTGGTGCGGGTATCGCAAGCGTTGCAAGTGGTTGATCAATGGGATAGTCTTTTCAATGAACCCGTGCTGACAATTGCACAGGCCGAAAAAGCCGAGCAACTGGCCACGCGCCAACGCGCACGTATCCCCAAAAGACCATGAAAAAACTCAAAGTCCTATACCAAGGCTGGGGAGAAGAATGGCTTTTGGGCGTATTGGCGGATACGGGCAAAGCAATTTTGTTCGAGTACAGTGCCGAAGCCATTGCACGCGGTTTGCAGCTTTCCCCTATTTTGCATCCCTTGCCACGCGCAGGGGCGGCGGTGGTGGCCTTTCGGGGGCATCCCGCATTCCATGATTTACCCGGTTTCATTGCCGATTCCTTGCCCGATGGGTGGGGATTGTTGTTGATGGACAGGGCGCTGCGACGCGCAGGACGTAACCCGCAACAGGTATCGGTGTTGGAGCGTTTGGCGATAGTCGGCAATCGTGCAATGGGTGCGTTGCGTTTTGAACCCGCAGAGGAAGATGCACTGCCCGATGCCGTTTTGTCGTTGCGAATGCTGGCCGATGAAGTCGCGCAGGTTCAGAATGATGAATCAGCGATTTCATTAGAGCGATTGCAACAACTCATGCGCTTAGGCGGTTCACCCCAAGGCGCACGTCCCAAGGTATTGGTGAATGTGGATGCCGCACCGTGGTTGGTCAAATTTCCCGCCACGAATGAACACGCGGAAGTATCGGCGATAGAAGAACTCTATGCCCGCGTAGCCCGTGCGGGTGGAATCGAAATGCCACCGAGTCGATTTTTTGATTTAGGTGATGGGCGCAGTGCTTTTGGCGTGCAACGATTTGACCGCAAAGCACAGCAGCGCGTACCGATTTTGAGTTTATCGGGTTTATTACAAGCCGATTTTCGCTTGCCATCATTGGATTATTCCAGTTTGCTTTTGGCAACTGCTCGTATTACGGGGAATCAACAAGAAGTACACAAAGCCTTTTCGCGTTGCGTTTTTAATGTCTTGCTGCACAACCGAGATGACCACGCACGTAATTTTGCTTTTTGTATGAATGCCCAAGGACGCTGGACTTTATCCCCCGCCTTTGATTTAACCTACAGTAATGGCGCAGGCGGTGAACACGCCACCAGCATAGCAGGGCATGGAAAAAATATCACCCGCGCCCATTTACTTCAAGTTGCTAAGCAAGGTGGTGTTGATAAAAAAACCGCAGAAAAAACCATCGCGCATTGGTTGAATCAGGTTCAAAATTTTCAGGTTCATGTTAAAGATTTACCGATTCGCCAAACCACATTACAAGAGTTAATGCAGATAACCCGCTCAATATGGGAGGTGATGGCATGAAACGATGGTTATCGGGTAGCGTATTATTTTTATCACTATTAGTTTTATTTTTCTTATGGCTATTAACCTTCCTCACCTACGCCGGATACCAAGGTTGGCATATTGAATCCATGAAGACGTATGCACCTCCTCATCCACCCCGTGTTATGGTGGTTTTGGGTGCAGGGTTACGTGATAATGAACCAACGCCTGTATTGATAGCGCGTTTGAATACTGCTACTTATTGGGGCAATCGTTTTCCCGCCGTACCGATTATTGTGAGTGGCGGTTTAGGAAAACATCAAATCGTAACCGAAGCCCAAGTGATGCGGGATTATTTGATAAATCAACATATAAAAAATCCGATTATCTTAGAAGAACAAAGTAAGAATACGTTTGAAAATATAAAATTCACCAGCGTATTATTAAACAATT
>CALMCD010000245.1 GCA_937863075.1 uncultured Rhodoferax sp.
AACCCTCCCCCGCCCCATTCGTAAACCCCAAAACCCGAATTTTTCCAGCGGCCCTTGCGCGAAACGTCCGAATTACGATGTTTCTCAACTCCAAATTGATACGCTAGGGCGTTCGCACCGCTCGGAAATCGGCAAAAAGGCGCTGGGTTTAGCCTGTTCTGAAACTGCGCGTATTTTGGGTTTGCCTGCCGATTACCGCGTGGCGGTGGTTCCGGCTTCGGATACGGGCGCGGTGGAAATGGCGATGTGGTCATTGTTGGGTGCGCGGGGCGTGGATGTTTTGGCGTGGGAAACCTTTGGTTCGACTTGGGTGAACGACATCACCAAGCAACTCAAACTCGCCAACGTGAACGTATTGCAAGCGCCTTACGGTGCGTTGCCCGATTTGGCACAGGTGAATTTTGACAACGATGTCGTTTTCACTTGGAACGGCACGACCGCAGGCGTGAAAGTGCCGAATGGCGATTGGATTGCCGACGACCGCGCCGGATTAACCATTTGCGATGCCACATCCGCCGTGTTTGCGATGGATTTGCCGTGGCACAAGCTGGATGTCGTCACGTATTCGTGGCAAAAAGTGCTGGGCGGCGAAGGGGCGCATGGAATGTTGATTCTCAGCCCCCGCGCCGTGCAGCGTTTGGAAAGCTACACCCCGCCGTGGCCGATGCCCAAAATCTTCCGCATGACGGCGGGCGGCAAGCTGACCGAAGGGCTTTTCAAGGGCGACACCATCAACACACCTTCGATGCTGTGCGTAGCCGATTATCTGGACGCGCTGGCGTGGGTGGACAGTTTGGGCGGCGTGCAAGCCAGCATCCAACGCAGCCAAGCGAATCTGAAAGCGATTGAAGATTTTGTCGCTGCCAATGAAAAATGGATTTCCTTTTTAGCCCAAGAACCCGCCCAACGCTCGAACACCAGCGTATGTTTAAGCGTGGCGGTGAGCGCGGCGCAAGTCAAACAAATGGTGCAATTATTAGAAACCGAAGGCGTTGCCTACGACATCGCCGCGTACAAGGACGCTCCGGCAGGTCTGCGCATTTGGTGCGGTGCGACCGTGGAGGCGGAAGATGTGGCGGTGTTGATGCAGTGGGTGGAATGGGCTTATCGGGTGGTAAGTGGCACGAGTGATTAAATAGATTCGATATTCTTCCCCGCCAATGCCTGCGCAATACCTTTATTCATGCGTTTGGCGGCGAAGGATTCGGTTGCTTGCGCCAATCCTTTACACGCGGCTTCAATCTCGCTGGCACTGGCTACTGCGCGTGCCTCGGCTACGGTTTGCATAGCGCGTTCAATAATGGCGCGTTCATCGGCATCCAATAAATCGGCATCGGCATTTAATGCGCTTTGGGTTGCTAATAATAAACGGTCGGCATCAACTTGCGCTTCAACCAAAGCACGGGTAGCAATATCTTGCTCGGCGGTGGAAAAACTATCTTTTAACATTTGTGCGATTTTGTCATCGCCCAAACCGTAACTCGGTTTCACGTTAATTTGCGCTTGCACACCGCTAATTTGTTCATGCGCCGATACATTTAATAATCCATCGGCATCCACCGTAAATGTCACGCGAATCCGCGCCGCGCCCGCCGCCATCGGGGGAATGCCGCGCAGTTCAAACCGCGCAAGGCTGCGGCAATCCGCCACCAAATCGCGCTCGCCTTGCACCACATGCAGCGCCAGCGCGGTTTGTCCGTCCTTGTACGTGGTGAAATCCTGCGCCATCGCGGTCGGAATCGTTTGGTTGCGCGGCACGATGCGTTCCACCAGCCCGCCCATCGTTTCCACGCCCAGTGAAAGCGGAATCACATCCAACAACAGCAAATCGCCCGATGGATTGTTGCCCGCCAACTGATTCGCCTGAATCGCCGCACCCAACGCCACCACTTCATCGGGGTTGAGGTTATTCAAAGGTGCTTGTCCGAAGAATTGTTCCACCGCTTTTTGAATTTGCGGCATCCGCGTCGAACCGCCGACCATAACCACGCCCTGCACATCAGCCGCCGATAACTGGGCATCGCGCAATGCTTTACGCACAGCGGTCAGGGTACGGGCGGTGAGGTGGGCAGTGGCGGCTTCAAAATCATTTTTAGTAACAACAATGCCGGAAACTCCCGCCTGTTCGGAATTAAATGCTACCGAATCAATAGCAGACAAGGCTTCTTTACACCCCCGTGCCGCGACTTTGAACGCCGCTTTATCGCCCGCGCTGGTGATTGCTTTTCCAGTTTGGGCAAGCACCCAATCGACCAAGGCGTGATCGTAATCATCACCGCCCAAGGCCGAATCGCCGCCCGTTGCCACCACTTCAAACACGCCTTGCGTCAGGCGCAAAATGGAAATATCGAACGTGCCACCGCCCAAATCAAAAATCGCGTAAATACCTTCACTGGCATTATCTAAACCATAGGCAATAGCGGCGGCGGTGGGTTCGTTAATAAGACGCAGCACATTTAAACCCGCCAATTGCGCGGCATCTTTGGTGGCTTGGCGCTGGGCATCGTCAAAATACGCGGGAACGGTAATCACCGCACCGTATAAATCTTCATTAAATGTATCTTCGGCTTGATAACGCAGCGTGGCGAGAATATCGGCACTCACTTCGACCGGCGATTTTTCCCCCGCCACGGTCATAATACCCAACATTCCGGCATGGTCGGCAAAGCGATAGGGTAATCTTTCAATACCTTTTACATCGCCCACACTGCGCCCCATAAAACGTTTTACCGATGCAATGGTATTTTCCGAATCGGTAGACAGCGATTGCATTGCCGGAAAACCAATTTCACGCCCCCCGTTTTCTAAATAACGTACCACCGAAGGCAAAATAACGCGCCCTTCGTGATCGGGCAAACATTCAGGAATACCGTGGCGCACCGCCGCGACCAAAGAATGGGTTGTACCTAAATCAATACCCACCGCAATACGGCGCTGGTGGGGATTAAATGATTGACCGGGTTCGGAAATTTGTAAAAGTGCCATTTTTTAATAAATATCTAATATATGCGCAATACGGTATTTAGCTATCTAAAGCCGTATCCAAATCACTCAATAATTTTTCCATAAACATCAATACCCGCACTTGCGCAACGGCTGCGGGATAATTGCGTTCTGCGTCTGTTGGCGCATCCAATAAATGCGCTAGGTTTTGCAATACTTCTTGCTTACTTTGCATCACTTCGGTGATGATCGCTTCAATAGCCGCAGGGATTTTGGCATCATCTAATTCCTCGCGCCACTGCATTTGCTGCATTAAAAAAGCGGCAGGCATGGCGGTATTATTGTGCGCTTGAATCGGAAAACCCGCTAATTCGCACAAATACGCTGCGCGTTTTAATGGGTCTTTCAGGCGTTGATAGGCTTCGTTAATTCGCACCGACCATTGCATGGCAATTCGTTGCGCGGCTGCACCTTGTGCCGAAAATTTATCGGGGTGGGCTTCGCGTTGTAATTGTTTCCAGCGATTATCAATGGCATGGCGATTTTGGGAAAACTGCGGGGTTAAACCAAATAATTCAAAATCGTTGGATTGTAGATTCAAATTCATTCGGATTCATCCCATTTTATACACGGAACGATTCACCGCAGCCACAGCGATCTCGCTCGCGGGGGTTATTAAAACGAAAACCTTCGTTCAAACCTTCGCGCACAAAATCCAATTCGGTGCCATCGATATAGGCGAAGCTTTTGGGATCAGCCAGCACTTTGACCCCATGCCCTTCAAAAATTAAATCCTCCGGCGCGGGTTCATCCACGTATTCTAATTGGTATGCTAAACCCGAACAACCGGTGGTTTTAACACCCAATCGCACGCCGATGCCTTTGCCGCGCTTGGTTAAATAGCGCGTAATATGTCGCGCGGCGGCTGGAGTTAATGTAATTGCCATAATTCAGGGCTTATCTTTTGATATTATTTTATTAAGCCGTGTGTTTTTTCTTATAATCATCGACAGCGGCTTTAATGGCATCTTCTGCCAAAATCGAGCAATGGATTTTGACGGGAGGCAATGCCAATTCTTCCGCGATTTGGCTATTTTTCAACGCTGCCGCTTCATCCAGTGTTTTACCTTTAACCCATTCGGTCACTAAAGAAGACGATGCAATCGCCGAACCACAACCATAGGTTTTGAAACGCGCATCTTCAATAATACCCGTGGTGGGGTTTACTTTGATTTGCAATTTCATCACGTCACCACAGGCTGGCGCACCGACCATGCCCGTGCCTACGCTGTCATCGCCTTTTTCAAAACTACCCACATTACGGGGGTTTTCATAATGATCGACTACTTTATCGGAATAAGCCATTTTGATTCTCCGGTTAATTCTTCGTGTTTAATGTGCCGCCCATTGAATGGCACTAATATCTACACCATCCAAATACATATCCCATAGCGGACTTAAATCGCGCAATTTGGCAACATTGGTTTTAATGGTTTCAATAGCATAATCAATTTCTGCCTCGGTCGTCCAACGCCCAATCGTCATGCGCAGACTGCTGTGTGCCAATTCATCGCTACGCCCTAAAGCACGTAACACATAACTCGGCTCTAACGATGCCGAGGTACACGCCGAGCCGCTACTCACTGCCAGCCCTTTAATACCCATCATTAACGATTCACCTTCTACATAATTGAAACTCATATTCAAATTATGGGGAACGCGCTGGGTTGCATGACCATTCAAAAATACCTGTTCAATACCCTGTAAACCCATCCACATGCGTTCATGCAGGGCGCGGATACGGGTATTTTCTACTTCCATTTCTTCCTTGGCGATACGGTACGCCTCACCCATGCCCACAATTTGGTGGGTAGGCAATGTGCCGCTGCGCATACCGCGCTCGTGTCCACCGCCGTGCATTTGCGCTTCCAAACGCACGCGGGGTTTACGGCGAACAAATAATGCGCCAATTCCTTTAGGGCCGTAGATTTTATGGGCGGTTAAACTCATTAAATCAATCGGCAATTTCGATAAATCGAATGGTACGCGCCCTGTCGCCTGCGCCGCATCCACATGAAAAATGATATTTTTCGATCGGCAAATAGCCCCCAAAGCCGCTACATCTTGAATCACGCCAATTTCATTATTCACAAACATGACGCTGGCCAAAATGGTATCGGGGCGAATAGCGGCTTGAAATGCCTCTAAATTCACCAATCCATCCTCTTGCACGTCCAAATACGTGACTTCAAAACCTTGGCGCTCTAATTCGCGGCAGGTATCTAAAACCGCTTTATGCTCAGTTTTAACCGTAATAATATGCTTGCCGCGTGATTGGTAAAAATGCGCCGCGCCTTTAATCGCCAAATTATTCGATTCGGTTGCACCCGAAGTCCAAACAATTTCACGCGGGTCTGCGCCGATTAAATCCGCGACTTGGGTACGGGCATTTTCAACCGCTTTTTCCGCTTCCCAGCCCCACGCATGGCTACGGGAGGCGGGATTACCAAAATGTCCCCGCAACCAAGGAACCATCGCATCCACCACGCGCTGATCGCACGGGCTGGTCGCGCTGTAATCCATATAAATCGGGAAATGGGGGGTAGTATCCGTTGTCATAATTGTTGAATTTTGGCTGTATTGAATGATTTAGTTTTTACCCAAGGCAAATACCGAATTGGGGATATTCAACCCAATGGGGCGGCCAATTGAAATGGGCATGGCAGAAATAGCGCGTTTGATACTCGGCTTATCCTCTTCCACGCGCTGCCCTTTGGCTAACTGTTCATCGACCAACTTTTGCAAGCTAATCGAACTCAAAAATTCGACCATTTTGGTGTTCAGGGACGACCAGAGGTCATGGGTCATGCAGCGTTCGCCGCTACCTTGGCAACTGTCTTTGCCGCCGCAGTGGGTTGCATCCAGTGGCTCATCAACCGATAGGATAATATCGGCCACGGTAATATCTTCCGCTTTGCGTGCCAGCGTATAGCCACCGCCCGGTCCACGGGTAGACTCTACCAATTCATTACGGCGCAGCTTGCCAAACAACTGCTCCAAATACGAAAGCGAAATTTGTTGGCGCTGGCTAATAGCAGCCAAGGTGACAGGGCCCGAATTTTGGCGCAGACCTAAGTCAATCATGGCCGTGACTGCAAAACGGCCTTTGGTGGTGAGACGCACGGAAAGCTCCTTCTTTGGGTCTTTGTTGGGTCTTTGAAATTTTTGTTGACTATTTTTGTCAGGTATTATAACAAATTCCGACTTATTTAGTCGGGAATACAAAGAAATAGAGGAGTCTGTCCCATCATGCAAACATTCCAATGGAATCCATCATTCATGACGGGGTTGGTCGAGGTAGACGAGCAACACCATCATCTGACCGATCTCATTAACCAATTTGGAGAATCCATTACCCGTCCAGAGGGTATCAGCGCGGAAGAACTAGAAGTGCTGTTCAACAATCTCGCGGATTACACCCAGTACCACTTCTCGAATGAGGAGGCGATGATGGTGCGCGAAGGCCTGCTTCCCGTCTACATTGCCCACCATCGGGAAGCACATGATGCGTTCATGGACGAAATCGCCATGCTGTACCGCTATATAAAGAAGCAAGGTTTCGGCGTGAGCAGGACGCTGTTCAGCTTTTTAACCCACTGGATCACCTTCCACATTTTGGGCGAAGACCAGTGCATGGCACGCCAGCTTAGTGCGATTGAATCCGGTATGTCGCCTGAAAAAGCGTACCTCGCCCGCGATGATCGCCACGACCCTGCTACCGAATCGCTCTTGACGGCGTTAAACGGGCTATTTTCCATTGTCTCGCAGCGCAATCAACAACTATTGGAACTGAATGCCACGCTAGAAGCCCGTGTTACCGAGCGTACACAGGCCTTGCTCGCCGCGAATCAACGTCTGGATACGCTGGCGAATACGGATTTGCTGACCAACCTTCCCAACCGCCGCCGTGCTTTGAACATTTTGGCGCATGAATGGCAACTGTCGATTCAAGAAGGATCACCGCTCGCGTGCATGATGCTGGATGCCGATGGCTTCAAACAAGTGAATGATCATTATGGACACGATGCCGGAGATGCGGTGCTGCGTGATTTGGCCCATTGTTTGGAACACGCGGTGCGCAATGATGACGTGGTGTGCCGACTAGGGGGAGATGAATTCCTCATCATCTGTACCAACACGCCTTTATCGGGGGCGCTGCAACTGGCACAAAAAGTGCTAAATACGGTGAATCAACTGGTGGTTCCCGTGGGAACGGGAGAATGGCAGGGACACATTAGCATCGGTGTCGCCGTGCGTACCGAGTCGATGCTTGGCATTGATGATTTAATCAAAAAAGCCGACCAAGGACTCTATGCCGCCAAGCAAAAAGGGCGTAATCGGGTCGAGAGTGTGTGAAGAATCCATCCGTCATGGCTTTTTAGCGCAAAATTCTGCTTTAATCTTAACCACTGCTTCACCGCTGAATCACAACTAATAATTCCCCATCAAGGAGACTCTGTATGGACATCAATATCGAGAAACTGGAAGCCGCTTTGCAAGAGCTAAAAGCAACCCTGAAAGAGGGCTTAATGTCAACGGACATTTGGGATCGCGCTTCAGGCCTCTCATTGGCGGGGATTGAATCGCAACCCGCTGCGGTGGCACTGTTCACCGAGGTGACCAATAATTTGACGGGTACTTTGTCAGAATCCGGCTTCCCCGGGTTGGGCCGCTATTATTTTATGGAGCTGGCAGGCGATCACATCGTGATGATTATTCGCCACGGTGACGACTTGCTGCACGGCATCTTGATGAACTCCAAAAAGGTGAATCTGGGCATTTTGCTGTCGGTTGCTGTTCCGAAGGCGATTGCCAGCGTTGAAAAAGCGCGTGGATAATTCGTGCACGGGAGGGTAACCCATGGCAAAAGATCGCTATGGCCTATGGTCTCCGCACCGCGATTCGCCCCATGTATTGGCATTCCAGTCCCTGTTGAGCGATCGCCTCAATGAATCGTGGGTCTGGTACAACGACCCTAGCGCAGCCGCTTGGTGGATTGTGGATGGGGCGCGGCACGATATAGCCAACGTCACCGAAATGCTTCGCTCCGAACGGGCGCATGATGCAACGTATGGCGCAACGCACGGTGCGATTCTTGCCGATGACTGGACAAGCGTCAGCCACCCCATTTGGACATTTTTCAAAGTCCCCCTCAAAACCCAACTGGTTTACAACTGGGTCGATACCATCCACAAACGCATAATGCCGGTGGCTTCATCGTTTAGGGGACAAAAATTCCGGTTGCGGCGTTGGCCGAATATGTCGCGTTATTCCCACCAATTGAATACCGCCCAAAGCATGAGTCTCACGGTAGCGTGCGCCCAAGCCTTGCAAAACCGGATGGCCTATGCCGAAATGATCGCGTTGGCGGGAATCAACAACTCCACGATCGTCGATTCTCTGCTGCGTGATGCACTACAGGACGGGATTTTGGAACTCTCCAAAGCCGATGCAACAGACGCGCCTCACCCGGCCCCCCCTCCCCCTAACCCCGTGTCCAGCCCAAAGCGATGGTCTTTGGTTCGGCGACTGATTGAGAAATTCTCTTGAAACCTCTACAAGTCATTTTGGGGCATACCACAGCCCATCAAGTGGTTTTTGTAGGCCCGTTTGGTGTCGGCAAAACCACCGCCCTGCGCACCATCTCGGATGTTCCGGTGGTGAATACCGATGTCGAAAGCAGCGAAGCCGATGCGGCCATGCGGCTCGGTGGCAAAAGTACCACCACCATCGGACTGGATTATGGGGAATGGACGTTTTTGGATGGTTCGCGCGTTACCCTGCTCGGTGTTCCGGGGCAAGAACGCTTTGAAGCGATCTGGGATACCCTGCTGCCCCATTGCTCTGCCATCGTATTATGGGTATACGGTGACCGTGACCCGCAACTGATAGAAGCATCCAAATGGCTCAATGCCTTGGCGCGGCGTAAGGCGTTAGCACGGTTGGCCGTGGCAGTGACGCGGCTTCCCGCGAATTCCAATGACAAAGCACTCAATCCGTATCGAGCGCTGGTTGAACGATTTCACCCCTTTGCCCCCGTTATCACTGCCGACCCTCGTCAGGCGAATGAAGTGATGCAAGCCATCACCATCGCCTTAACCTCTCCGTTCGCCTCGATTGAGCGAACCTGACATGGAGTAGCGCCGTGGCTCGCCCTACTAATGCGCAATTCCTTCACTATAAGCAATGGCAAATGGACTCTCTTGCACTTGGAAAATTATTCCTCCCTGCCCTTGAAAAAATGGCGGCTCGTATCCCCCAGATTCGTTGTACCGTGTTGTGTACGCACGATGGTTTCAATATCTGCTCGTTAGGGCTGCGGGAAGATCAAGTCGGCAAAATGGCGGCTTTGAGTAGCTCGTTAATTTCTGTCGGACAAGCCACCGCCAATGCCGTGATAGTAGGTGATACCCTCGCCCCGCTGGACATTATTACGATGGAGTGTGCAGGGGTTCACACCGTGGTAGCAACTATTCCCACAGCAGGCAATCGCTTGGTGCTGCTGGTGAGTAGCAGTGCGCCACTGGGTGCGGTGCTGGTGGGCGTGAAATTCGGTTGCGCCGATTTAATGCGATTGCACAGCGGGAAATAAATTACCGCCAAAAATCCCGCCGACACAAACCACGCACCTGACAATAATCACACGCCGCCCCATCGCCCAAGGCGGGCAGCGGCTGCCCGTGTGCAATCGCCTGCATATCGGTTTGAATACCGGTTAGTAGGGCTTCGCGCACCGTCAAAATAGCGGGTTGCGCGTGGGTCTGGGTTTCGTTTTCACCGATGTGGATATAGGCGGCCTCTACCACGTCATCCGGCAACAAGGCAGCGTAGAACGCCATTTGCGTATCTTCCAACGGTTCTTTAATCCGCTCCTTGGTTTTGACGATACTTTCGGTTTTGTAATCCATCACCAGTGGAACGCCTTG
>CALMCD010000246.1 GCA_937863075.1 uncultured Rhodoferax sp.
ATGTACCGCGCGGCGGAGGCGCTGATTGAATCCGGTCACGCTTACGTCGATGAACAAACGCCCGAGCAAATGCGCATCAATCGCGGGGATTTTGGCAAAGCGGGTGTCGATAGCCCGTTTCGCACACGTATGCCGGAAGAAAATTTAACACTGTTTCGGGCGATGAAGCACGGTGCGTATGCAGATGGCACTATGGTTTTGAGAGCAAAAATCGACATGGCGCACCCCAACATCAATATGCGCGACCCCGCCATTTACCGCATTCGCCGCGCCACGCACCACAATACGGGCGATGCGTGGTGCATTTATCCGATGTACACCTTCGCGCACCCGATTGAAGACGCGCTCGAACAAATCACCCACAGCATCTGCACGCTGGAATTTGAAGACCAACGCCCGTTTTACGATTGGCTCATGGCGCGGTTGTGCGAATCGGGCTTGCTGGCGGCTCCGGCTCCGTACCAATACGAATTTGCGCGGCTGAATTTGACTTACGTTATCACCAGCAAACGCAAACTCGCGCAACTGGTGAACGAGAAAAAGGTCAATGGCTGGGACGATCCGCGTATGCCGACCATCGTCGGTTTGCGCCGTCGCGGATACACGCCCGCCAGTTTGCAATTGTTTGCCGAGCGCATTGGCGTGACGAAAAGCGATTCGTGGATCGACTATTCCACGCTCGAAGGCTGTTTGCGCGAAGATTTGGAAGAAAAAGCGCATCGCGGCATGGCGGTACTCGACCCCGTGAAACTGGTTTTAACCAACTGGGACGAATTGTTCGGCGCAGGGCATTTAGAACCCTGTTCATTACCCGCTTTGCCGCACGCCACGGAAAATATCGCAACAACACGGCATTTCACCATCGGCAAAGAAGTGTGGATTGAGCGCACCGATTACGAAGAAACTCCACCCAAAGGCTACAAGCGTTTGTATCCGGGTAACAAGGTGCGCTTGAAAGGCGGCTACATCATCGAATGCACGGGTGCTACAAAAGATGAAGCAGGAAACGTAGTATCGGTAAGCGCTAGCGTGATTCCCGATACCAAAAGCGGCACACCCGGAAGCGCCAGCGTGAAGGCGAGCGCCGCGATTACATGGGTGGGCGTGAATGATGGAATCCCCGCCGAAGTCCGTTTATATGACCGTTTATTTTTAGACGCGCAACCCGATGCGGGCGGTAAAGATTTTCTATCGGCTTTGAATCCGAACAGCTTGAAAGTGGTCACCGCCATCGTAGAACCTTCGCTCGCCAACGCCCAACCCGACGATAAATTCCAGTTTGAACGCCACGGCTATTTTGTCGCCGACCGCATCGACCACACCCCCGAAAAACCCGTGTTTAATTTGGCGGTGGGGTTGAAGGATTCTTGGGGGAAGTGAGTACATGGCGTACACAACCAATATAGCGATGTTTTTGCCTCCTAGTGGGGCAGCATCCAATCAAGCGAATCAAGCCAAACAATTATTGGATGCTTACCGTATATTGGTAGCCATTGAATTGGCATTAAAAGATGCGGGATTTACTGGTGGACATCATATTCCAGAGATGTTATCTAAAATACCCGCCAAACACCCTTCTTTATCATTTACCAAGTTCCAGAATGATTTGAGACGTGATTTAACCAAAATTATGTGTAATGATAGGGATTCTAAGCCTCCACGAAGGGTGAAAGAATCGAGCTACCCTGAAATTAGATACACAAGATTTTCAGGGGATTGGGGTGGAGTGCACGAAACATCTTTTGAAAGCATTAAATCGTTGTTTCAAACCACCCATAATTTATTGAGCTATCTTCGTCAGCATAAAAACGTATTAGGAATAACTATATGATACCTATATCTTCTTTAATAAAAGAATTTAAATCATTAAAAGAGAAGCACTCAAAAAATGCTTTATTAAAAGAAGTACGTGTAGTTTTTCTTTCACCTACACTACACATTGACTTAATCGGCGATCTGTTTGATGGATTAACAGAGGAAGCGCGGTGGAAAAAAATTGGTGAGTCTTGTGCAATTCATGTAGATATTATTCAGAATATGATGTCTAGATTGCCCATCAACATCAGTCCATTAAGCATTGCCGAAGCCAGCGATAAGGAAAGCTGGCTGGGAACTGCTACCAATAGCTCTTGGGTTAATTGGTTTATTGATGATAAATTATCGGTTCCATCGCGGGATTTACCCCAAACACCCCAGTATATTCATTTTTATGGTTATAAAGGTGGTCAGGCTCGTTCCACCATTCTTGCTTTATTTGGAAAACTTCTTGCCGATAATGGTTATCGCGTATTGGCAATAGATGCTGATACGGAAGCCCCATCTTTGGATAGTTTATTGGGTGCAAAAGCAAATAATTTTTCGCAAACTTTGATGGGATTATGTGGTTGGGCTGAAGAATTGACTCCTATTCCCGCTATCTATACGGGTGCTTTTGGTGATGGGCGTATAGATATATTGCCGTGTCGCCCTCGGAGTGAAGAGCAAGACCTTGATTTTGCATTATTGGTAGCAACTGCGCCACTGGATACACGAATTTATGAAAAGGCTGCTCAAAAATTACGAAGTAATTTAGATGAGTTCGCTAAAGCTGGTGAGCCTTATGATTTTGTATTGTTAGATCACCGAACAGGCATCACCACGTCTGTATTACCTTTAATTAGTGAGCTTCCGGGTCCAACAGTAGTTTTTGTTAGAACAGATTCCAATACAGTATCTATTCCATCAGAAATGAAAAAGGTAGTTCGTTCTATCTTTGGAAATGCTACTAGCAATTCTGCTGCATTTATTAGTTTTTCTTTGGATGCCAATAGAAAATCTACTGCTCCAGTATTAGATTATGAAGCCAGAATGCGAGAAGCATTCCTTGAGGAACTAGCAGTTTCAATTGAAAATTATCAGATTGATGGTAAATCAGAAGAAATTTCAACTGAAGAATTATCCATCAATTGGATAAATTGGTATTTAGATCGTGCATTACTGGATGAAACACTTCCAGATATACATAATCTTCAAAGCGCTAACATCGAATCATTGCAAACATTGCGTGAAGTTTTAGGTCTTCCTCTCCATAAAAAAGAAATAAAACAACAGGTACTTGTTAAAAATAACCAAGAAAAAATGTCTCTATCAGGTGCTGTTGATGATGGCATTTTCATTCGCACCCCTGATGTTGAACGACTTTTTGTAAAAAATAGCCCATTAACTTATATTTTTGGTAGAAAGGGAACTGGAAAAACAAGGTTGTTGAAAGAAGTTTCTCGTCGCCAATTAGGAATCCCTATTTTGGTTGCAGCAGAAGAAAATGAATTTCCCAATGCACTTAAAAGTAAATCACCAGAAGCTAATACATGGATTGAAAAATCAGATAAGCCATCTGATTTTTGGTGGTCACTTATCATGCTTGCTGTCGAAAAACGCAATATATCAGAAGCGATCAGTGATGCTCTTAAAGATGGAAAAAAGCCCTCTGAATTTGGAAAATCATTGCACTTAAAACAAAAACTTTCTCATATCGAAGATGAGTTAGTGTTTCTGATAGATGGTGTTGAAACATTGGTGTCGGCAGATAAAATAAAATATTATGTATCCAGTTTATTTACAATAATGAGTATCATTCAAAATGATGCAACAATGTCATCCAAGCTAACCATACGTTTATTTATAAGGGAAGATTTGACGATTAATGCGGTTCAAAATATGGAACAACAGGTAGAGGGGCGTGTTATTCGATTAAATTGGAACTTTCAATCTATTATCAATTTTGCTGTTTCTCGTGTTTCATTTCTTCCAGAGATTGCAAAGAATTTTCCAAATGTACTGCGTGATATTAAAAAACGCTCCAATGAAATTCAAGTAAGTAAATTATCAGAGGATGATGCTACAGAATTTTTGCTTCGGATATTTCCAAGTAAAATTAATATTCGCGGAAATATACTTGTTCCAACATTTCTCCGTGTTTATTTTTCAGATGCTGGTGGTGACAGTACCAGTAAAGCAACATTCTATCCGCGTTTGTATGTATCTTTTTTGCAAAAGTTAGACGCATTGGTGGGTGAGGCTAATTCTGGAATTATTTCGTCAATGGTAAATGAAAGAATTGATTCAAAATTAATAAATAAGGCATACGATGAGGCATCGGCTGCTTTTATTGATGAAGTTAAGCAAGAATTGGAATTCTCAATTTCATTAAAAAATAAAAATGGGAACAATCTTGATAGGAAACAAAATATTGATGGATTCGTATCAGCGTTTAATGGTCTAGGTACACCATTTATTTTAGATTCACTGGTTGTTGAACTGAAAAAGAAAACGTCATTTACAGAACAATCTATTAAAGATTCTTTGAATACCATGAAAGCATTGCGGATATTTGAAGATCGCCCCGGTTATCCGGGTTGGTGGCGCGTGGGGCAGCTCTACAAAATGGGTTTACGCATGAAATACTCAAGGGGTAACTCAAAGGGTGTTGAGTGACGGCGGGTTTTCATACACCCCGCCATCGCCCAACACATTCTAGGCATATTCGCCATCTACCAAAGCTACCAATTTAATAGCTACATCCATAAATCCTGCAAGGATTAGAAGCGGATTAGATGTAAAAATTTCCCCGCCCCCACACTGTCTTATGGCAAGTTTGGATAATCGGGGCATTCTTTTACTGAAAGCCCCGAAAGCCGCTTATGTCCACAACATCCTCTTTGATCGATAAACTCCAGTGGCGTTACGCTGCCAAGAAAATGGACGCTACCCAGCCCGTTCCGGCAGAGAAGGTGGAGCGCATTGTGGAGGCGATTCGCCTTACCGCCACATCCAGCGGCCTGCAACCCTACGAGATCATCGTGGTTACCAACCCCGCATTGCGCCAAAAAATGCGGGAAATCAGCTACAACCAAAGTCCGGTTACGGATGGTTCGCATGTGCTGGTATTCGCAGTGTGGGATAACTACACTGCCGAGCGTATCAACACAATGTTTGATTTGGTGAATACCGAACGCGGTTTTGTCAGCGAAGGTTGGGAAAACTACCGCAAGCTGCTGCTCAACGCCTACCCCGAGCGGGACGCGCAGTTGAATTTTGAACACGCCGCACGGCAAGCGTATATCGGGCTAGGAACAGCGCTGATTGCCGCTGCCGAAGAAGGGGTCGATTCCACGCCGATGGAAGGTTTTGATGCCGCCGCGATGGATGCCATTCTCGGCCTGCCCGAACGTGGTTTGCGCAGCGTGGTGATTTTGCCGCTGGGCTACCGTGACGAGGTGAATGATTGGCTGGTGAACCTGAAAAAAGTGCGTCGCCCCCGAGCCGATTTCATCACCGAAATGCCCTAACACACGGATCAAATAAATCATGACACTCACAACATGGTGGCTTTTTGTGGCGATGACCTTTGTCGTATCCGCCACGCCCGGCCCGAATATGCTGCTGATTATGAGCATGAGCGCCCGTCACGGCGTGCGCACGGCGATGGTCGGCATGGCGGGCTGCATGACGGCGCTCATGGCAATGTTCGGCATTTCCAGCGCGGGCTTGGGTGCATTGCTGCAAGCGTTCCCCACGGTGTTTGATGCGCTGCGGTTAGCAGGAGCGGCGTATTTGGCCTATCTGGGCGTGCAATGTTGGCGTGCGCCAGTGGCGGAAGCGGGTGATACGCAGGCGGTTGCAGCACCGACCGTTCCCGCATGGGGTGCAGTCTATCGACAAGGTTTTTGGGTGGCAGCCAGTAACCCGAAGGCGATTTTGTTTGCAGCGGCGTTTTTTCCGCAATTTATTGATCCGCACATTCCACAGTTGCCCCAGTTTGCGATTTTGCTGCTGACCTTTGCCGTGATCGAAGTGGGATGGTATTTCGTTTATGCCATGAGCGGCCGCAAACTCTCCGTTTACCTGCAACGCTCCAACGTGATGCGGGCGTTCAACCGCGCGACGGGCGGGGTGTTCGTGGGGTTTGCGGCGTTAATGGCGACGGCGAAGGGGTAAAAC
>CALMCD010000247.1 GCA_937863075.1 uncultured Rhodoferax sp.
ATCGAATGAAGAAATTACTAGATCTTTAGATTGAGAAAATATTACTCTTGCACTGTCAATATCTTTTGCTATTGTTTCTCCAATTGAGACGGTAGTTCCTCGGTAGTTTACTTGTGAAAACATACCTGCAAAAATATTTATTTGCCCGAAATTTGTTTCGTCTAAAATAAGACGAGAAATATCATATAATGCGCCTGATACAATTGTATGATCAGGGTTTATCGAATTTATTACATCGCCATTAAGTTCACTACTCTTATATAAAGGTAGATGTAATTGATCTGCGTATTCAAGTAACGATTTTGCTTCGTCCATACGTTGCTCGATGGATCTTTCACTTCCAGATATCGATATTCCCAGCACTTCTATTCCGGGATGTTTTAATGCAAATAATAATGCTGTTGCTACGTCAGGATTTGTTCCGATTTCAACATCGAACCATACTCTTTTTATCATATAACTAGTCTAAAACTGTTTTTAGCGCCGAGTCGATATCTTCGCTTTCGAATTTATAACCAGCTTCTAGCAACGCTTTTGGTACAACGTTTTGTGATCCTAATAATAATGCCTCTACTAGTTCTGCACCATAGATAATTTTTAGTGGTAATAAAGGTGTTGGCAATATTGTTGGTCGATGCAATGTTGCGCCTAATGATTTCGTGAATTGTTCGTTGGTTACCGCACATGGCGCTACTAGGTTATAGGTACCAGCAAGCTGTTTTTCGCAAATGTAGATTACTGCGTTGGTCCAATCGTTTTGGGTAATCCAACTCATCATTTGTTTTCCAGAACCTAATCGTCCACCTGCACCTATTTTAAATGGCAATAACATTCTTTTTAATGTTCCACCATTTTTTCCTAAAACTATTCCTGTACGTAAAATAGCTGTATTTATTCCTGCATCCTTCGCTACTTTTGTTTCTTTTTCCCAAGCAATACATACTGAACTAAGAAAGTCTTCCCCAGGTTTTGAATCTTCGGTTAAGAGTTCTTCTCCCCTGTTTCCATAGATACCTATTGCAGATGCACTAATGAATAGTTTTGGTTTATTTTTTAGCCCTGAAAGTGTTTGAGCAATTAATTTTGTCCCGAATACTCGTGAATCTAAGATTTCATTCTTCTGTTCGTTGCTCCATTTTTTTTCACCGATCCCTGCACCTGCTAAATGGATTAGAACGTCAATTTTTGCATCATCTAGTTTCTGGGAGTCCATTTCTTGTTTTTCTATATCAAATCCTATTTCACTCTCATTCTTTGGTGAGCGTGAAATTCGGATGACTTCATGACCTTGTTTTACTAATTCATCTATTAGTGATGAGCCTAAAAATCCATGTGATCCAGTTATTGCAATTTTCATATATACTTTCTACGTTACAGTTATGGTTTTTGGTTGTGCGTTTGTATATTAAATCACTATTTGTGATAGATTTTAACCGCTTTATACACAGTTTATCTTAGATCGATTTTGTATAGAATGCGCGCCGCTAGCTCAATTGGCAGAGCATCAGACTCTTAATCTGCAGGTTCCGGGTTCAAGTCCCGGGCGGCGCACCATTTTGGGAAAAGAACGGAAATTGCCGCCCTCTGGGGCGGTTTTTTCTCTGGCGGCGCGCAGCGCCAGCTGTTTTTCTGGGGGGAATGAGATTTGGCATCGCGGGACGCGATGACTTTTTTGTTTTTCATTTTTAGGTTCAATCCTTCGATTTTGCGTAGTGCCCTCGCAATCTCGCTATGCTCGGTTTTCTCGTCTATCGAACAGATAGAAACGGCAGTTTCTAGCCATTTTTGCATAGGTTCAATCCAATAGCCCGCGTTTGTCAAAACACGCTCGATTTTGCCCTCAAGCGACTTTTTCTCGCTCATCAATTCGCCTTGTCGGTCTTTGTAGTCATCGCGTTCAATATCGCCCTCTAAATACACGTCAAAAAGTCGTTTGAGTTTCGCGTCTATGGCGTCCAGCTTCTCGCGCAACACCTCGATGGTCGCTTTGCTCTCGTCCTCTAGCGTTTGTCGGTCTTGCTCCAGCCTTGACGTCATATAGTCGCGCCAATCTTTTGGCAAGGCAAAAGATTGCAAAATCGGCACTAATTCGCCAGCCAATACATATTCGCGCACCTCTTTTTCTCGGCACATCACCTTTTTGCTTTTATGAGTACACCGATAATAGGTGTACTCATGCACATTGCCGTTTTTCTGCCGCTTGATTTTGTGCGCTCCAGTTACGAAACAATCGCAATTCTCGCACCTAACCAATAGATTAAGCGGTTGCGGCGCGGTGGCTTGCTTTTGGGCGCGTCCGCGCCCAGTAAGTACGCGCTGCACTCTGTCAAATAACGCTTTGTCGATAATAGCCGTATGCTTGCCCTCATACACAACACCGTTGTATCGAAAATGCCCATAATAAAATACATCTGTCAGCATACGCTTGACGCGCGACGCGTGCCACTGTTTACCACCCGCCGACTTTGGCTCGCCCTTTTTCCTGCGCCGTCCGCGCGTCTTTACGCCATTGACGTACAGAAAAGCGGCGATGTCGTCCAGCGTTTTTGTGCCTGTGGCGTATAGCTCAAAGGCTTGGCGCACGATTTCCGCCAACTTTTTGTCTACCCAGATTGTTTTTGTCCATACATCGTTGATATAGCCGACAGGCGCAAGGCGCGGACAATGACCCTCGCGCACTTTCTGGCGCAGTCCTCGCTTGGTGTTTACCGATAGATTATCGACATACTGTTTAGACGAATTAAACTCATTTGCCAGCATATATTTACCTTGCGGCGTATTCTCGAACCAAAAGTGGGGGAACTTTAGATCGGCGATGATGTTTTCATCGAGCATATAAATGACGCGCCCGCTATCTATCGAGTTGCGCGACAACCTGTCGGGCAACCACGCCAAAACGCCGTTAGCCTCGCCGTTTTCTATGCGCTCCAGCATTTTGTTAAACTTCGGACGTCCTGGCTTTTTCGCTGTCTGCTTTTCTACGATGATACCTGCGATACGCAAGCCCATACGCTTGGCAAATTCTTTTAGCTCGATTATCTGTGCCGCGACAGATAATATTTGCTTGTCCTCTACATCGGTGCTTTTGCGCACATAGATGAAATACACCAGCTCTATATTTACTAGTAAATCCCTCATAGTTGCCCTCTCAACTTAAATAGCCGCCCCGCTGGACACAATCCAGTAAAACTGCATTGTACGGGACGGCTATATAAGCCAAAAATATCGCCGTTTTACTGATTGATTGTGTCCACTTCCATTTTACCACGGCGCGGAGCGTGTCGGCTATGCCGACAGAAAAACAAAAAAGTGCACCAGCTTGCTGGTGCTCCAAATCTCATTCCCCCCAGAAAAACAGCTGGC
>CALMCD010000248.1 GCA_937863075.1 uncultured Rhodoferax sp.
CGAAAAGTGAAGCGAGGGTAAAATGGCTAAATGCGCGAGATGCGGCAAAGAGGCAGAATTTCCGATTAATGGCAAGATTATCTTCAGGAACTCCTGCCAGCAACTGGTCCGTGTGCGCGGCAAAACTCAGTGGAAATGGGTACAATTTGTTGACCAAAAGACAGAACCGTTTTGCAGTAATGAATGCCATAGCAATGAGCAAATGGCATATGAAGGATAAGGAGCCTGTTATTATGATTTTCCTAGACATAGAAACAACCACGTTTTTCCAGGATGCTAACATCAAAGCCTTGCCACGCGACCAGCAGATCGCCGCAATGGAATTCGGCATCGCGGTCACCATCGATAGCAGCGAACAGTCACCGCGCGTATGGACGAAAGACCAGGTGATTGACCTGTACAACTACCTGGTGTGGTGTGGCGTTGAGGTGTGTGGCTGGAACATCGACGCCTTTGACCTGCCTGTCATCATCAACAACGCGGCGAAGGCTGGCTGGAATACGTTGGAGGTCGAGCACGAAACAATCCGCACGCTTGACCTGTTTGCCGAAATCCGCCAGCATACGGGACGCTGGTATGGGCTGGGTGTGGTAAGCGAGGCAACGTTCAAGCGGTCAAAGCTTGCCGATGGGCAGAAAGCCGCCGAGTGGCTGCGCAGTGGCGACCCGGCAGACTTCCAAAAGGCTGTCGAGTATTGCACGGCGGACGTGGAATTGGTGCGGGAGATGTATGAGCTTTGGTTTCACGGTTCACCCATCATCCTTCCGCCACGCGCCGAACGCGGCGAGATTAACCTGATCAACTGGTGGTACGATGGTGGGTTCGAGCGCGTGCCAGATGCAACTGGGGCGATATCGACAAAGTAAATCGTGGTTATGGGAGCAAAGGAGGGCGATGCACATTAGCATCGCCCTCCTTTTATTGGTTGCATCATGTAACCGCTCTTACTGTGGGTATAGCAAAAAATACTATATGATTCAGTGAGGAGGATTACAAATGCAAAGAAGGAAATTGCGCGTGGTGCTGATCACTGACGCGGACGGCGGAAAGCGACAGCGTTCGCTCTACGCAACTGAGATTACCTGGCAGATGGCTGATGCCATCAAGGCTAAAATGCCCAACAACCCAACAATGGGCGAGGTGTTTGAGAGTCTGGTTAATTTCGCCAGGATGATGCCCGAAGCGTTCGGTCTGGCATTGCCGGAAGATACGACGGGTGCGATCTGGGAGTTGTCCGGTAGGATTGCGAAGGCAAACAAACTGGGGAGCGCGGGCGGATTGTTTGACCGGCTTGTCTCAACAGTGTCGCTGTTTCCTGAGCGGTTCTTTTTGGATAAGCCGGGGGATAGCGTTGAGAAGATATTTTCAGAACGGGCAGAGTAGGCACTCTGCCCGTATCTACGTCACGCACAAAACCCCTTATTGCACTCATTGAACTTTCATTCGCCTTGACGAATTTTCTATCAGGCGTCGCACTTTGTTTGTCGGTAATACGTTTGCTGGGCAGGGTGTGGCGCTTTTGTTTGTCATGCACAGGCAGGGGTGATAATTTAAAAGCGAGAGAGCCGAGTCAATTGACCCGGCTCTCTTTTTATAATATAGCGGCAAGCGTTGCCAATCCCCTGGCGCGCACTGGACGAGTGGGGGCAAGAGGTCGAGCACCGGCAGGGCGGACAAAGGTATAGGAGTCGGGCAGGATGATGCCCGACTGGTCGAGATATGCCTGAATCTCTGCGCCCCGCTTCCAGCCATCAGGCAACGTGCGACGGAATCCGCCCAAGAAAATGCGGGTTTGTTTCGCCTCTGACTGGTCCGCATCGCTGCCCCATTTGCGGCGACCGGTGATGTGGACAGATGCCCGCGGCAGGTTGAGCACGGCGGGTTTGCTGCTCTTCTTCCCTGGCTGCTTGGGCGTCGATTTGGGGCGAGGCGGCTGGTTGTTGGCTGCCACCACCACCGTCTCACCAGCCACCAGCAAATCATGCCAAAATGCCGCCAGAACTAAGTCGAGCAGATCGCCGGGCGGATCGAGTGGCGACCAAACATCAGAGATTGTGCGTTCGTTTTTGGTAGTGATGCCAGCCAGCCAAAGCCGATCAGGCGCGGCATAGATTGCTAATGATTTAATCTCCCCTAACGGCAAAAACTCTGGCAACTCCAGCAAAAACGAGCCGCTTGCCTGATAGGCTTGGTTCGTTTTCGCTTCCTCGATCAGGCGGGTGTAGACCTGATTCTGTTGGTCGGTTGTGTCGATTACGAGTTTGCGGGCTGCCAAGTAACTTTCGTCAGTGGCGACATAGCCATTAAACATGGTGGCAGCACCAGCAGGGATGGCGTGGCTGGTCCATTTCAACGCCTCGACCCAGGCACTGTGATAGGTGAGTCGTTGCAATTTGAATTGTGCGCCACCGGGCAGCGTCACCGCGGTCATGCCCTCGATCAGTGTAGCGGCGGCTGCGAGCATCGCGAGTTCCTCTATCCGCTCTGGTGGAGCGGCGCTACAGAGTTTCAGCGCGGTTGGCTGCCAGAGTTGGTGCGCAATCTCCATCCAAAAGCGGGCGCGATTGACCATGCCCGCAGGCTCGCTACCCGGCTCACCATTGCAGACGGCACGAATATGATCGATTGCGCCATTGCCGATCACCGCCTTGCTCATGCGATCCAACGCGTGCGATCCCATCTGCCGGCGCGTGCAGAGGTTGGCGATCATGGATGGCAGAAAATTGCGGGCATCATTTTGTTGGGTAACTGAGAATTTTGTCGCAGCCAGGATAGCACCGATCATGCCTGGGCGTAACTCGCCCAATTCGTCACGCTCAATGTCGTAGAGCGCGGTCAGAATGTCGTGATTCTTACGCACCAGCAGACGCAGCGTGATGCGGGGCTTGTCCATAGATACCCCGTGCCAGCCAACATAGTTGGCAGCCAGCACGGGGTTGGCAATCTCGCTGAGCGTCAGCGGCTGCCACATCATTTTTGTGGCAGCCGTCTCTACCTCGTCAACGGTGACGGCAGAGAGATCGAGCGCAAACGCATCGATAAAACAATTATCATTGGCACTGCGCCACTCCAGTCCACCGGATTTCTCTATTCGCCTCATGCTGACTCCTGATAGCCATCGATGGCGGCGCGCAGCCCGGCACTGGCGTTGCCATTGCCAATCTGCTCAGCCTTTTGCCATTGCTCAGGCGAAAGCGTAATTGTTCGAGCGATGGCACCCTTTCCAATGCGCGGCCTGCCAACATCTCCGCCGCGGCTGCCACCGGCTTGATCGGCGCGTGGGGCACGCATAATTAACTGGCTGAGCGTTGTAACTGTGGCACCTGTTTGGCGAGCGATGGTTTCGATTTCGTCGTTTGCCATGCGATAGATGGTCAGTACTGTAAATTTGCTGTGCTGCTTGCCCTCTGCCTCTTGCGGCACAAATCGCGATGCGCCAGGGTCCCAGCCCACCAACATCGATAGCCAGATGTTACTGCCATTGAGTTCGAGCGGCTGCCCGGTCTGGCTGACCCAGAGAATGCGCCAGGGTGGCTGGCTGACATAGTAAAAGCGGCGGATGCCATCCACGGTTTGCTCTGCGGTTTTAGTGAGCAATCCAGCCAGTGCCGGGCGGCTGGTGTCCACGGTTTCAAATTGCAGATCCATGACTGTGAGTGCGAGATCGAGTTTGGCGAGTAGTGTTTTTGTCATTTGTTCTCCAAAAATAAAAAACCCCTAATATCGATATTAGAGGTTTCTCGGTTAATATCGTTTAGCGTGAAAGGAGGCTCTTTACCGATCTACAGTTGGCGGTTTTGCGGTCCCATTCGCCGGTGCTGTGGTTGAAGACGAAATAGAAATTGCCGCCCACTGGGCTGACCGTGTGCTTGTGCCAGCCAACTACATGCACGCTGACAACATCCTCAGCCAGTTTGGTCACTGTGCTGCGCACCGATGGCGTGCCCCAACTGCGGGATTCGCCGCGGGCATTGTAGATGTTGAGTGTGCTGCCAGAAAAATACGGGGTCACATCTGAGGTTCGGAAATATGTGTTGCTGCCTGGGACTTTAGCCCATTCAGTGATGTCGTTGACTGTGTGAGTGGGTGTAAATTCGATTGCGTTTGTCATGATTTGATTCCTTTTTTTTTGATTTGATTCTCCGGCTAATTATGTCCGGTTGAAATGATTTTACATGATAAAACCATTATTGTCAATCCCTCAAAATAAGCATTTTGAAAACTCGATAATTTGTTCTGATTCCGTTCTATTCCTCCTTATTGCATTCTCATCCGTCTCGGCGGCTGCACGATCAGCCGCGCCACTTCGCTCGCTCGCAACGCG
>CALMCD010000249.1 GCA_937863075.1 uncultured Rhodoferax sp.
GAATACGCCCGCACCTTGCGCCTCCCCGTGCTGGATACCGAGGCGCTGGATACTGCCACCATCACGGCAGCGGATGGGATTGCCCCTGCCTTTTTGGAAAACAGTGCGCTTTTGCCGCTGGTGCAGCAGGATAACCGCTACCGCGTTGCCAGTGGAATGCCGTTGCATGCCAGCGCGGTCGATGCCTTGGCGCAGTTTTTGGGCTACCCCGTGGCGTTAGAACTTGCGCCCAATGAATGGATTGCCGCACAGCTCCAACGCATTTACCGCCCCGAAGTGGGTAGCGCGTCACCCTTGAGTGCCGAGGGCGAGGAGGATGAGGTGGCGGATGATGACCTCGAAACGCTCAAAGCCCTTGCCGACGATGCGCCCGTGGTCAAACTGGTGCAAAACGTGCTAACCCGTGCCATTGAACGCCGCGCTTCTGATGTGCATTTTGAAGTATCACAGCAGCGTTTCCGCGTGCGTTTTCGGATTGATGGCGTGTTGGCGGATGTCGAAACACCACCCAAGCGGCTTTATTTGCCCACGATTTCGCATTTGAAGTTGCGTTCCAAAATGAACATCGCCGAACGCCGCCTGCCACAAGATGGGCGCATGAAAATGGATTTAGCGGGGCGGCAAGTCGATATGCGCGTCTCTACCGTCCCGACCGTGCATGGTGAAAGCATGGTGATTCGTTTACTCGACCAAGGGCCGGGTTTAATGGGATTGGAATCGCTGGGGTTTGATGCCGAAAAACGCGCGGTATTTGAAACCGCCATTTTGCAACCCCACGGCATGATTTTGGTGACCGGCCCCACGGGTAGCGGTAAAACCAGTACCTTATATGCCGCGCTAGGGCGGGTAAATCATACGGGGAATAAAATCATCACCGTGGAAGACCCCGTAGAATACCAAATTGACGGTATTAACCAAATTCAAGTCAAAGCACAAATTGATTTGAATTTTGCCAGTGCCTTGCGTTCCATCGTGCGGCAAGACCCCGATATTATTATGGTGGGCGAGATTCGGGATAAAGAAACGGCAGAAATCTCGATTCAATCCGCGCTCACGGGGCATTTGGTATTTTCTACGCTGCATACCAATGATTCATTTGGCGCACCGCATCGGCTCATGGAAATGGGGATGGAGAGTTATTTAATCGCTTCCTCGGTCGTGTTAATTGTGGCGCAGCGGCTGGTGCGGATTATTTGTCCGCATTGCAAAGAAGCCATCGCCCCGAACCAAGCGGATTTGGCATTTTTGCAAGAAGAGGGTGTGGATACGACCGCTGTCACCCATTTGTACCACGGCGTGGGCTGCCACCATTGCGGCAATTCCGGCTACAGTGGGCGCACGGGCATCTACGAATTGCTGCCCATGACCCCCGTGATTAAGGAAGCCATTATCAAAAAATTATCCGCCGAAGGGGTGCGCCAATGTGCCATCAAAGAAGGCGTGCAAACCATGCGGCAAGACGGCATCCGCAAGGTGCTGGAAGGCATCACCACGCTGGAAGAACTGGCGCGGGTGACGCGGCAGGAGTTGT
>CALMCD010000250.1 GCA_937863075.1 uncultured Rhodoferax sp.
CCCAAAATGCTCCGGTAGCCGTGGTGGGCGAATCGCGGGTGTGTTTGTTTGTGGAAGTGGACATTGCCGCTGAAAAAGCGCGTCTGGGCAAAGAAGCCGCGCGTTTGGAAGGTGAAATCGCCAAAGCCAACGGCAAACTGGGCAACGAATCTTTTGTTGCCCGTGCGCCCGCCGCTGTCATCGCCCAAGAACGCAAACGCTTGGACGATTTTTCTAGCACGCTGGAGAAAATTCAAGGGCAGTTGTCTCGACTTGCCTAACCCCTTTCACCCAACATTAAGAAGAAAACACCATGCCCCAATACCGTTCAAAAACCTCTACCGCTGGTCGCAATATGGCGGGTGCGCGTTCGCTGTGGCGTGCTACTGGTATGAAAGATGCCGATTTCAGCAAGCCCATTATTGCGATTGCCAATTCGTTTACGCAGTTTGTCCCCGGACACGTTCATTTGAAAGACCTCGGTCAACTTGTGGCGCGTGAAATCGAAGCGGCAGGCGGCGTTGCCAAAGAATTTAACACCATCGCAGTCGATGACGGCATCGCCATGGGACACGACGGAATGCTGTATTCCCTGCCCAGCCGTGACATCATCGCCGATTCGGTCGAATACATGGTGAACGCCCATTGTGCCGATGCGCTGGTGTGCATTTCCAACTGCGACAAAATCACCCCCGGGATGTTGATGGCAGCCATGCGCTTGAATATCCCCGTCGTGTTCGTGTCCGGCGGGCCGATGGAAGCGGGTAAAGTGAAACTGCCTTCCAGCACCAACACCAATATCATTGAATTCAAAAAACTGGATTTGATTGATGCAATGGTCATGGCGGCTGATTCCAACGTATCCGATGCCGATGTCGCCGAAGTAGAGCGTTCGGCTTGCCCGACTTGCGGATCATGCTCGGGGATGTTTACCGCCAATTCGATGAATTGCTTGGTCGAAGCCTTGGGACTCGGTTTACCCGGAAACGGAACCGTCGTTGCCACGCACGCCGACCGTGAAGCGTTGTTCAAACAAGCGGGTCGCCAAATTGTCGAGCTGTGCCAACGCTATTACGAGCAGGAAGATACATCCGTATTGCCCCGTTCCATCGGCATGAAAGCCTTTGAAAACGCCATGACGCTGGATATTGCAATGGGCGGATCGACCAACACCATTTTGCATTTATTGGCGATTGCGCAAGAAGCCGAAATCAACTTCGGCATGACGGATATTGACCGCCTCTCCCGCGCTGTGCCGCAGTTGTGCAAAGTTGCGCCCAATACCAACAAATACCATATCGAAGACGTGCATCGCGCAGGCGGCATCATGGGCATTTTGGGCGAATTGGATCGCGCCGGAAAACTGCATACCGATGTGCCGACCGTCCACGCCAAAACCATGAAAGACGCGCTGGATGCGTGGGACATCATGCGCAATCCATCTGCCGCCGTGCAAACGTTCTACCAAGCCGCCCCCGGTGGCGTGCCGACGCAAGTGGCGTTTAGCCAAGCCAAGCGCTGGGATAGTTTGGATACGGATCGTGCCAATGGCTGCATCCGTTCGGGTGAAAACGCTTTCTCGCAAGAAGGGGGTTTGGCGGTACTTACCGGAAATATCGCGGTGGACGGTTGCGTGGTGAAAACAGCGGGGGTCGATGATGCGCTCTTGGTGTTTGAAGGCACGGCACACGTCACCGAATCGCAAGACGAAGCGGTTGCCAACATTTTGGCGGATAAGGTCAAAGCAGGCGATGTGGTTATCGTGCGTTACGAAGGCCCCAAAGGTGGCCCCGGAATGCAGGAAATGCTCTACCCCACCAGCTACATCAAATCCAAAGGCTTGGGCAAAGCGTGCGCGTTGCTGACGGATGGACGCTTTTCCGGCGGCACATCGGGCTTGTCGATTGGTCACGCATCGCCCGAAGCGGCAGCGGGTGGCGCGATTGGCTTGGTGCAAAACGGCGACCGTATCCGCATCGACATTCCCAACCGCAGCATTAACGTGCTGGTATCGGACGAAGAACTCGCCCGCCGCCGCGCCGAACAAGATGCCAAAGGCTGGAAACCCGTTTTACCCCGCCCCCGCAAAGTATCTGCCGCATTGAAGGCGTATGCCAAACTGGTGATGTCCGCCGATAAAGGTGCGGTACGGGATTTATCGTTGCTGGATTGATTGAACCACTGAAAATTGAATCAAAATAGCTGCTAACGCTTACCCCATAGGCGTTAGCAGCTTTTGTTTTTGTAGCGTAGATTTCTGCAACCATGATCCAAGAATCCCCCCAATCCACCCACACCCCCATGATGCAGCAGTACCTCGGGTTGAAAGCCGAGTATCCGAATACGCTGCTGTTTTATCGCATGGGCGATTTTTATGAGATGTTCTATGCCGATGCCGAAAAAGCCGCGCGGTTGCTGGACATTACGCTCACCACGCGCGGGCAATCGGCGGGGCAGCCGATTCCGATGGCGGGTGTGCCGTTTCATGCGATGGAAAATTACCTCGGTAAATTGATTCGGCTGGGTGAATCGGTGGCGATTTGTGAACAAACCAGCGCCCCCAACGGCAAAGGCCCGGTTGAGCGCAAAGTGGTGCGCGTGGTGACTCCGGGGACGCTGGTCGATGCCGAATTGCTGAATGAAAAATCCGAATCCCTGTTGATGGCATTGCACCAAGGCGGGCGCAATCGCTACGGCTTGGCGTGGTTTTCGGTGACGCAAGGCGTGGTTCACATCACCGAATGCGCTGCCGAGGAAATCGCCGATTGGATTGCCCGCGTCAGCCCCAGCGAATTGATTTACAGCGCGGGCGCAACGCTGGCGTTGGAAGAACGGCTGAAAAAAATCCCGAATCTTTTTTCCACCATGCGCCCCGAATGGCAGTTTGATGCGCCTTTGGGTCTGCGGAAGTTGTTGGAATCGCTCCAAGCCGCCAGCCTTGCCGCGTGGAATGCCGACCATTTTCCGTTAGCGCACGCCGCCTGCGCCGCGCTGCTCTCCTATGCCGAACACACGCAAGGGCGTGCCTTAACCCACATCAGCAGCATTCAGGTGCAGCGCGACGGTGAGTTAATCGACCTGCCGCCCACCACGCGGCGCAACTTGGAACTCGTGCAAACCCTGCGCGGTGAAGATTCGCCCACGCTGTTTTCCCTATTAGATACCTGCATGACCGGAATGGGCAGCCGTTTGCTGAAAACGTGGCTTTTATCCCCCGCCCGTGACCGCCATCCCGCGCAGCAGCGGCTCGATGCGATTGGCACTTTGCGCGAAACGGGTTTGTGGCAAATTTTGCGCCAACAAATTAAAGGGTGTGCCGATGTCGAACGCATTACCGCCCGCATCGCGCTGCGCCAAGTGCGTCCGCGTGAGTTGGTCGCGCTGCTGCAAACGCTACAAAAAACGGAGCTGCTCACGCACAGCCTGTCTGCGTTAGCGGACTTTTTTGATACGATTTACCATGATTTAACACCGTCGCCTCACTGCGTTGCATTGCTGCAATCCGCCATCGCGCCCGAACCCGCCGCCTTGGTGCGCGATGGGGGCGTGATTGCGACCGGATTCGATGCCGAATTGGATGAACTCCGCGCCATTCAAACCAATGCCGACGGCTTTTTGCTGGATTTAGAAGCCCGCGAACGCGAACGCACCGGCATTGCGAATCTGAAAGTGCAATACAACCGCGTGCATGGCTTTTTTATCGAGGTGAGCCAAGGGCAGTTGGATAAAGTCCCCGCCGATTACCGCCGCCGCCAAACCCTGAAAAACGCCGAACGCTTCCTCACGCCCGAGCTGAAATCCTTTGAAGACAAGGCGCTATCCGCCCAAGAACGCGCCCTGTCCCGCGAAAAATACCTGTTTGAGCAGGTGTTGGATCGCCTGCAAGCCTTTGTTTCCGGTTTGACCCGCACCGCCCGCGCCTTGGCGACTTTGGATGCGCTGTGTGCGCTCACCGAGCGTTCGCTTACGTTGGAATGGTGCGCACCGCGTTTTGTTGCCGAGCCGTGTATCGACATCGTTCAAGGGCGGCATCCGGTGGTGCAGGCGCGGCTGGCGCAAACATCGAACAGCGCGTTCATTGCCAACGATACGCAGATGAACGTGAAAGAGCGCCTTCACATCGTAACAGGCCCGAACATGGGCGGAAAATCCACGTATATGCGGCAAGTTGCGCTTATCGTGCTGCTGGCGAGCATGGGAAGTTACGTTCCGGCGCAGTCCTGCCGCTTGGGGGCGATTGACGCAATTCACACCCGCATCGGCGCGGCGGATGATTTGGCAAACGCCCAATCCACCTTCATGCTGGAAATGACCGAAGCCGCGCAGATTTTGCACGCCGCCACGCCCCAATCGCTGGTGTTGATGGACGAAATCGGGCGCGGAACGAGTACCTTTGACGGTTTGGCGCTGGCATCGGCAATCGCCACGCAATTACACGATAAAACCCAAGCATTTACGTTATTTGCGACGCATTATTTTGAATTAACCGAATTTCCTGCCACGCACCACCGCGCACAAAATTTACACGTTAGCGCGACCGAATCGGGCAAAGATATTATTTTTCTGCACGAAATTAAAAAAGGGGCAGCGAGTAAAAGTTATGGTATTCAAGTCGCTCGATTAGCCGGAATGCCCGCAGCCGTTTTGCACCATGCGCGGCATACTTTATCGGCATTAGAAAATCATGCCAATCAAGCCCAAGCGCAAATTGATTTATTCGCCACCCCGACCGAATTCATCGAAGAAACTATCGAATCTATCGAATCTATCGAAACCGTCGCCCCCAGTGCCGTGGATACGAGGCTGGCAGCCATTAACCTCGATACGATTAGCCCGCGTGAAGCGTTGGATATTTTGTATGAACTCAAAAGTTTGTTGAAAGAATAAATTAAATTATTAGGAAATAATATGAGTATTGGACATTATATTAAAGAAATAGGGCGCGGCAAAGACGGAGCGCGGTCATTAAACCGTGAACAAGCCGCCGATATGCTGGGGCAGATTTTGGATGGTTCGGTTACGGATTTAGAAATCGGTGCTTTTTGCATCGCCATGCGGATTAAAGGCGAAACAGCGGAAGAAGCCGCAGGGTTTTTGGACGCGCTGCACCAGCGTATCACCCCCATTCCGGCGAAAGATAAACCCGTTATCGTGATCCCCAGTTATAACGGCGCACGCAAATTGCCGGTATTAACCCCGCT
>CALMCD010000251.1 GCA_937863075.1 uncultured Rhodoferax sp.
ATTGGCTTTATTTTTTACATTTTTCTCTAAAACTTTAATGCGTTCACGCAGTTTATAGAGTTGCTTCAGGGTTGCGGCATTGCGTTCCCAGGTGGCGTTATCGTCCACTGGGAAAATACCGGTATATTGCCCGGGCTTGAGCAGCGAATGGCTCACCAGCGTGCCAACCGAAATGCTCACCCCATCGCCCAGCGTGAGATGCCCCAAAATGTTGGCACTGCCACCAATGGTGCAATACGCACCAATCACCGCGCTACCCGCCACACCCGTGCAGCCAGCCATTGCCGTGTGTTTGCCGATATGCACGTTGTGGGCGATTTGGATGAGGTTATCGAGTTTGACCCCGTTTTCAATCACGGTATCGCTTAACGCACCTCGGTCGATACAGGTATTGGCTCCGATTTCTACATCGTCCCCGATACGCACCGCGCCGAGTTGTTCGATTTTTTCCCACGACTTATCGGGGCGGGGGGCAAAACCAAAACCATCCGCACCAATCACCACGCCGGAATGCAAAATGCAGCGTGCGCCAATGGTGCAATCTTCGCCCACGGTCACGCGGGATTTCAGCACCGTATTCGCTCCGATACGCGCTCCTTTTTCCACCACGCACAACGCGCCGATGGAAGCGGTCGGATGAATATCGGCTTCGGGGTCAATCACCGCGCTCGGATGAATGCCTTCGTAGACAGGGCGTTTCCAGAGCTGGGAGAGTTTGGCGAAGTAAAGGTACGGATTGTCCGTAACAATGCAATTACCACGCGCCACTGCGACATCCCGCACTGCTGGCGCAACCACGATGCAGCCCGCGCGGGAGGTTTGCAGTTGGGATTGGTATTTAGGGTTGCTTAAAAAACTGATGTGGTCAGCATCCGCCGTTTCCAGCGGAGCCAAACCCGAAACGATAAGCGATGAATCACCGTAGAGTTCACCGCCCAGTTGGGAAACGATAAAGCCTAAAGAAAGTGCCATTATTTATTCAACAATTTCAGCACTTTGTCGGTAATGTCATGTTTGGGATTGACGTACACCACTTCTTGCAAAACCACATCGTATTTTTCGGCATCGGCGACTTGTTTGACGGCTTTATTGGCACGGTCTAGCACTTGTTGCAATTCTTCATTGCGGCGGCTATTCAAATCTTCTTGAAATTCGCGCTGGCGGCGTTGCAGATCGCGGGTCATCTCCGCCCCTTCGCGTTGGCGGGCATTGCGCTGGCTTTCGCTCATGGTGGGATTGTCGCGTTCAAATTTATCGCTAAAAGTTTTCAACGTGCCTTGCAAATCGTTGATTTCTTTTTGTCGCTTGGAAAACTCTTGCTCCAATTTATTTTGGGCTGTTTTGGCGGGCGTAGATTCGGTGGTAATGCGCTGAATGCTGACATAACCCGCTTTGAAATCCTGCGCCTGAACATTCCATGTGCAAGTAGCCCCCACCGCGACCAACAACAGGGGAAGAAAATGGAGTTTGAAAGTTTTCATCAGAACGTACTTCCTATTTGGAATTGCAAACCTTGTATTCTATCGTTATCAAATTTTCGGACGGGTTGCGCCCACGACAGACGCAAAGGCCCCACCGGAGACACCCAGCTAATGCCAACCCCAACCGAGGCACGCATACTGCCAAAATCAATCGACTCATCCGCGCCATAAATACCGCCCGCATCGACAAAGCCGTACATACGCAGCGTTCTATCCTTGCCGCCCCCCGGTAGGGGTGAAAGCATTTCCATATTCAAATTGACGCGCTTGGTTCCACCCGTTGCCGTCAAGCCCAAATTGCGTTGCAAGCCCGTGGTGAGGCTACCTTGTTCAAAGCCACGTATCGACCCCAATCCACCCGAATAGAAATTCTTGAAGACAGGATATTCCGAGCTTCCGGTTGCCGAACCCACCGCTATATCGGCATTAAAGGCAGCCGTAACCTTGTTCGTGACCGGCAAATAATGCTGGTAGGAGGCCGTGGCGCGGGCATAACGCAAATCACCCGCTACGCTCCATTCACCGGATAATTTGATGACCCGTCCATTGGTCGGAACCAAGGAACTGTCCCGCGTATCGCGCCCCCAGCCAATGGTCAAAGGCACGGCAATGGTGGTAAAGCCGAACTTATTGGCAAAATCTTGGTAAATGGCCGGCAGATACGTTCCGGGAACGATGGTGGTTTGATCAAACCCCGCACCAAAATACACGGTGTTGTATTCTGAGAACGGTATCCCGAAACGCACACTCGCCCCCGTGGTTTCAATCGCGTAGCTGTTGAGGTCGATATACGGGCGCGATGTCCGCTGGTATACGTCGATGTTGCGCGAGACACCATCGTCGGTGAAATACGGGTTCATGGTATTGATCACCAACACCCGATTCAAACGGCTGGTATTGAGTTCAATCCCCAACGAGCTACCCGAACCAAAGGCGTTTTCTTGCCGATACCCAAACGAGAGACCGAAACCATCGGCACTCGAAAGACCCGCGCCCAGACTGACGCTACCGGTCGGTTTCTCGGCAACGGTCAGGGTTAAATCCACTTGGTCGGACGATCCGGGAACTTCGGTTGTTTCCAAATTTACTTCGCGGAAATAGCCCAAGCGATCCACCCGATTGCGCGAAAGGCGAATTTTTTCACCGTCGTACCAAGAGGCTTCTAACTGGCGGAACTCACGCCGAATCACCTCGTCCCGCGTCATATCGTTGCCCGCAATGTGGATGCGGCGCACATAGAAACGGCGAGCAGGGTCGGATTGCAAAATCACTTCCACGCGGTTGTTGGCGCGGTCAATCACGGTGCGCGGTTCAATGCGGGGGAAGGCGTAACCAAAGTTACCAAAATGCTCGGTAAACGCTTTGCGGGTCGCGGCCAACTGGTCGGCGTTGTAGGGTTGTCCGGCTTGCATCGCCACCAAGGTGCGGAATTCTTCTTCACGCCCCAAATAATTACCATCCAAACTGACTTTGGAGACCGTAAATTGCTGGCCCTCGCTCACGTTGATGGTGATTTGAATGCCTTCTTTATTCGGTGAAATCGCCACTTGGGTCGATTCAATTTTGAACTCCAAATAACCGCGTGCCAGATAGTACGAGCGCAGGGATTCCATATCCGCATTCAAACGGGTGCGGGAATAGCGGTTGGATTTGGTATACCAGCTCAACCATCCGCCCGTATCTTGGTCGAACAAGCCCAACAAGGTGGATTCCGAAAACACCTTGTTGCCCACGATGTGAATATCGGTAATGGTGGCGGGTTCGCCTTCGGCAATCGTGAAATTCAGTTTGACACGGTTGCGTTCCATTGGCGTAACGGTGGCTACCACTTCGGCGGCATACATACTGCGATTGATGTACTGGCGCTTTAATTCTTGCTCGGCGCGATCCAAAAGTGCCTTATCGAAAGGGCGACCATCCATCAAACCGATGTGTGCCAGTGCTTTCTTCAACACATCGCTTTCAAATTCCTGCGAACCGGCAAAATCAATATCGGCAATGATGGGGCGTTCTTCCACGATGACGATCAAAATGCTATCGCTGACTTCAATTCGCACGTCTTTGAACAATCCCAATCCAAACAACGCCTTGATGGAAGCAGCGGCTTTGTCGTCGCTATAGGTATCGCCAATGCGCACGGGCAGCGAGGCAAAAACAGTTCCCGCTTCCGAACGCTCCAACCCTTGGACTTTAATATCCTTCACCGTGAAGGGTTCTATCGCCATAGCACCTTGCATCGCCAAAAATGACAAAGCAGCCAAGGATACGCGGCGCAAGAGATGATGATGTTTCAATTTAATAGTCCTTCAAATACTTCCAATACCCGCACCAGCGGTAGCACCCATACCCGCCACTACCGATTCAGCAACGCGCCGTGATTCATTATCCAACGCCAACAAATCGGCGAGCGAATGCGGCGCAGACGGAATCAGCCGCTGCAAGGTTTCGCTATTCACGGCATGAATGTGATCAAAGCGAATACGGCGCTCTAAAAATGCCGCTACCGCCACTTCATTGGCGGCATTCAATACGGCGGTTGTGCCTTCGGGGGCTTTGAGGGCTTCCCACACCAAATGGATTCCGGGAAAACGCTGGCGGTGCGCGTCAGAATTGACGGTTTCAAACGTCAGATTACCCATCGTTGCAAAATTCAACGCCGCAGCGCCCGATTCAATGCGGTGCGGCCACGAGAGGCCATAAGCAATCGGCCCCCGCATATCGGGCGTACCCAGTTGCGCGACCACGGAATGATCGACATATTCAACCATCGAGTGAATCACGCTTTGCGGATGAATCACCACTTCAATTTGCTCCGGCATCACATTGAAGAGCCAACGCGCTTCAATGACTTCCAGCGCTTTATTCATCATGGTGGCGGAATCCACCGAGATTTTGCGCCCCATGACCCAATTCGGGTGGGCGCAGGCTTGCTCAGGGGTGACATCACGCAGCGTTTGCGGATCACGCGCCCGAAACGGGCCACCGGAGGCGGTGAGAATAATTTTCTTCACGCGCTGCGCCCAGTCCTTCGGGTCGGGTGGCAGGGATTGAAAAATTGCGGAATGTTCGCTATCAATCGGCAGCAGGGTTGCTCCGCCTTGCGCTACCGTGTCCATAAAGAGCTTACCGCCCACGACCAGCGCTTCTTTGTTCGCCAGCAGCAAGCGTTTACCCGCTTGGGCTGCCGCCAAGCAAGGCGCTAAACCCGCCGCCCCGACGATGGCCGCCATCACCGCATCCACCGATTCATGCGATGCGACCATTTGAATAGCATCTGAACCGTATAAAACCTGCGTTGCCAGCCCATTGACCTGACAAGCCTCTTGCAGTTTTTGACCGTGTGCTGCACTCGCCATGACCGCAAAAACGGGTTGATGGCGCACGCATTGCGCCAGCATTTTTTCCACTTGCGTGGATGCCGTCAGCGCGAAAACTTGAAAGCGATTCGGGTGGCGTTCAATCACATCCAGCGTATTCGTGCCGATGGAACCCGTCGAACCCAGAACCGTGATGTTTAATTTTTTATTCATAAATAGTCACTGCATTCACAAAGTCACCATCATCATCGCCAGCGGTAACACGGGCAATAAGGCATCGACCCGATCCAACACACCGCCATGCCCGGGTAAAAGCTGGCTACTATCTTTGACACCCGCGCTGCGTTTGAATAAGGATTCGACCAAATCACCCACAATACTCATCACGCCCAAGAAAAGAATAGCGACCAGCATCAATAAAGGGTGAATTTGGAATAAATAACTATAAAGGCTGGGCGAGTCCATCATATAACGGGCATCGACTGCGCACCAAATCAATGAAATCACCACAATTCCCGTTAAACCACCGATCGCACCTTCGCGGGTTTTTCCCGGGCTGATGGTGGGAGCGAGTTTTTCTTTGAAGAAACGTCCACCGAATTTTCGCCCCGTGAAATAGGCAAAAATATCGGCAACCCACACCAAAACCAAAATCGAGAATAAAAAGTTAATCCCGATAATGCGTGCTTGTGAAACTGCAACCCATGCCATCCATAAAACCACAATGCCACCCGCTAACCGACCCGCGCGGGGGACGCGTTCCCAACGCGCTTGCCCACCACGCAATAAACTGGTACTGGACGATACCCAAAAACCGCCAGCTACGCTCCAAAGCAATGGGAGAGGGTATTGCAATACATCACCATACGCAGTCATTGCGCATAATAAAGCCGTGAGTGCGCTGACGATTAAAGCGTGCTGCGAGGAACATTGGTTTAATCGACCCCATTCCCACGCCCCTGCGATAATAAAAATAAAAACCACTGCGGAAAATAGCAGTGGATTGGGATAAAACGTAGCCGGTAATAAAATGCCAAGAAGTACCAATGCCGTGATGACCCGGAGCTTGAGCATAAGTTATTCGCCTTTGATTTGTTCTGAGGTTTTCCCGAATCTGCGTTCCCGCGCGGAATAGGCCAGTAAGGCAGCATCAAGCGCTTCTTCATCAAAATCCGGCCATAAATGTTCCGAAAAGTACAGCTCGGAATACGCTGCGTGCCACAGCAAGAAATTACTTAAACGCATTTCATTGCCTGTACGAATAATTAAATCGGGATCACCGCAATGCGCCAAGGTAGTCGCTTGGGTCAGATTTTCTTCGGTAATGGGAATATGCTGGGCAGCCAATTGAGAAGCAGCATGAACAATATCCCAACGCCCACCGTAATTGAAGCAGATATTGAGGGTGAGTTGGGTATTCGCAGCGGTCAGTGCTTCGGCTTGGGCAAAGGCCTTCTTCACCCGTTCTGAGAGATTATCCCGCGCACCCAAAAAGCAAATGCGCACACCATCCCGCTGAAGCTGTGGCACTTCCCGCGCCAATGCCAACGCCAGAATATCCATCAGGCTCGATACTTCATCGACCGGACGATTCCAGTTTTCAGAAGAAAAAGCGAATACCGTTAAAACCGCAATGTGGCGCGAAGGGCAGGCCGCGACCACTCTGCGCAACGCCCCTACGCCCTGCTGATGCCCGACGGCACGGGGTAAAAAGCGTTTAGAAGCCCAGCGTCCATTACCGTCCATCACAATGGCAACGTGCAATGGTGTGTGGCTTCGATTGACCATAACCGTAGCGATTTACACCGCCATGAGATCCTGCTCTTTAGCACCCACGAGGCGATCTACTTCGGTAATGTATTTGTCGGTTAATTTTTGAATATCGGCTTCGGAGCGTTTTTGATCGTCTTCGGAAGCGAGCTTATCTTTCACCATTTTTTTCACGGCATCGTTGGCATCACGGCGCAAATTGCGGATGGAAACTTTGGCGTTTTCCCCTTCGTGGCGAACGACTTTGGTCAGCTCACGGCGACGTTCTTCCGTCATCGGGGGCATGGGAACGCGGATCAAATCCCCCAAAGATGCGGGATTCAAACCCAATTCGCTGGCGCGGATGGCTTTTTCAATTTTGGCAGCCATACCTTTTTCCCACGGCTGCACGCCAATGGTACGGGCATCGATCAGGGTCAGGTTCGCCACTTGGCTCAAAGGGAGCATGGCACCGTAGTATTCGACCTGCACTGTATCCAAAATCGCCGGATTAGCACGACCGGTACGGATTTTGGTTAAATTATTTTGAAACGCCGCAATGGATTGATCCATTTTGACGGTCATGTTCTTTTTAATTTCATTCGTTGCCATGCTTATCTCCTCTATGTGCTTTATACATGCACCAACGTGCCTTCATCTTCACCCATCACCACGCGCTTCAACGCGCCGTGTTTGAAGATAGAGAATACCTTGATGGGCAGTTTTTGATCGCGGCACAGGGCAAATGCGGTGGCATCCATAATACCCAGATTTTGCGCCATTGCATCGTCAAAACTGATACGCGCATAACGCACGGCATCGGGGTCTTTGCGTGGATCGGCGTTATAAACGCCATCCACCTTGGTCGCTTTCAGGACAATTTCCGCACCCATTTCAGCCCCGCGCAGAGCGGCTGCTGTATCGGTGGTGAAGAAAGGATTACCCGTTCCCGCTGCAAAAATCACGATTTTGCCTTCTTCCAGATATTGCAGTGCTTTGGGACGCACATAGGATTCAGCGACTTGCTCAATGCTAATCGCCGACATCACCCGCGCGGTCAATCCGGCTTTGCCCATCGCATCACCGAGCGCGAGCGAATTCATGACCGTTGCCAGCATACCCATGTAATCGGCAGTTGCGCGATCCATGCCGACCGACCCCCCTGCAACGCCTCGGAAGATGTTACCGCCACCAATCACTACCGCCACTTCCACACCCATTTTGGTGATTTCCACCACTTCGGCCACCATGCGCACGATGGTAGCGTGGTTGATACCAAAGGCATCATCCCCCATTAAAGCCTCGCCTGACAGTTTCAGCAAAATCCGCTTAAACGCTGGCTTATCCTGATTATTGTGGGGCATGGCTTTAACTCCTAAATGTATGGAAGGGGGTGGTATGGGTAGTAGGTAATGGAGTGGTTGGATTTATTGTGCTTTTTGGGCTGCGGCAACTTGTGCAGCAACTTCAGCGGCGAAATCGTCCACTTTCTTCTCAATGCCTTCGCCGACCACGTACAGGGTAAACGCTTTCACGCTAGTACCTGCGGCTTTGAGCATTTGTTCTACGGTTTGCTTGTCATTTTTAACAAACGATTGGTTGAACAACGAAACTTCTTTGAGGTATTTTTGCACGCCGCCTTCGATGCGCTTGGCAACGATTTCAGCAGATTGAACGGGCTTGCCTTCTGCGGTGGCTTTGGCAGCATCTTCTGCGGCTTTAGCAGCGGCAACCGAACGCTCACGCTCAACCAATTCGGCTGGAACATCGCTGCTGGTCAAAGCAACGGGTTTCATCGCGGCAACGTGCATAGCTACATCTTTCGCAGCGACTTCATTGCCTTCAAATTCGACCACTACGCCGATGCGTGTGCCGTGCAGGTAAGCCGCCAGTTGTGCGCCGGATGTGAACAATTTGAAACGGCGGAAAGTCATGTTTTCGCCGATTTTGCCGATCAAACCTTTGCGCACATCTTCCAATGTGGGGCCAAAGCCGTCTTGTTCGTAGGCCAAGGCACTCAATGCGGCTACGTCAGCGGGTTGGTGTTGGGCCGCCAACGAAGCCGCCGCATTCACCAATGCCAAGAAGCTGTCGTTTTTGGTGACGAAGTCGGTTTCGCAGTTCACTTCAATCATGGCACCGGTTGTACCGTTGATGCTGCAAGCGACTACGCCTTCTGCGGTGATACGGGCTGCGGCTTTACCCGCTTTGCTACCCAATTTCACGCGCAATATCTCTTCTGCTTTCACCATATCGCCATCGGCTTCGGTCAATGCTTTTTTGCATTCCATCATGGGGGCATCGGTCTTGCCACGCAGTTCAGATACCATTTTTGCGGTGATTGCTGCCATATTCTTCTCCAATATTAAACTTTAACTGTTTGAGTCAATCAGTAACTCAGTAACTCAGTAAATCAGTGACTCAATAATTCAACGCTAAAAAAAAGGGGACTCAAAGCCCCCTTTCTCTGGTTGAAGGGGATTAAGCCGCAGCTTCTTCGCTCACTTCAACAAATTCGTCACTGCCTTCGGCAGCAGCGGCAACGGCGTTGACTACATCGTCAATCGCGTTGGCACGGCCTTCCAAAATCGCGTCAGCGATACCGCGTGCATACAATGCAACGGCTTTGGAGGAGTCATCGTTACCAGGAATAATGTAGTCGATACCTTCGGGAGAGTGGTTAGAGTCCACCACGCCAATCAAAGGAATACCCAGTTTGCGGGCTTCAGTGATGGCGATTTTGTGGTAACCCACGTCGATCACGAAAATCGCGTCGGGCAAAGTAGCCATATCTTGGATACCGCCGATGTCTTTTTCCAATTTAGCCAATTCACGAGCGAACATGAGTTGCTCTTTCTTGCTCATGCTGTCCAAGCCAATTTCTTGCTGGGCTTTCATGTCTTTCAGGCGTTTGATGGAAGTTTTGACGGTTTTGAAGTTCGTCAACATACCGCCCAACCAACGTTGGTCGACATAGGAAACGCCAGCGCGTTGTGCTTCTTCGGCAACCACTTCACGGGCTTGGCGCTTTGTACCTACCATCAAGATAGTGCCGCGTTTAGCCGACAACTGACGTACAAATTGGGTCGCTTCCAAGAACATGGGCAGCGATTTTTCCAAGTTGATGATGTGAATTTTGTTGCGATGACCAAAAATGAACGGAGCCATTTTGGGATTCCAGAAACGGGTTTGGTGTCCGAAGTGAACACCCGCTTCCAACATTTCGCGCATAGTTACTGCCATAATTTACTCTTTTAATCAAAAGGTTGTGTCTAAAACCGAATCCTTTTACCAACTTCACCCGCGTGTGACCGCGTTCTATGGGAAGCTAGCACCTTAACGGATACCGATTTGCGATTGAGATGATGCCCTTTTGGTGCGTAGTTAGGTTGAACACCGTACACCAGCAAAGCCTTTCGAGTATACCATTCCATGACTACTATCCGCGTGCAGGGTGACCACGCCCTTTTCTTAGCCCGCTCTACGCCCTTGCCTTGCCCTGCCGCTGGTTTGGCGATTGCCCGCTTTGCACTGGCTATCGCGCCACATGCCCACACCTTTTGGCTACCGTTTGATCCGTATGCGGTGGAAACCCACCTACGGCAATGGGGGAAAAACGTTATCACCATGCCGGATTTTTATGATGTGTGCATCGACTGCGGTCACCTAACGAACCCCGCTACCCTTGACTTCATCCACACCCGCCCCGCCCCCGTGCTGGCGGTGAATGCGCCTTCGGGTTTGTGTGCCGATACGGGCGTGGCTCAAAAATCCTGCATCCGCGCCGATTGGACATTGGCATTAGGTACGCTTTCTGCCGGATTATTCACGGCAGATGGACGTGCCATGTGCGGAGAAATCTGGCTCGACGATTTGGGTTTAGGTCTGCATCAACACCCTGAAAACCCCATCGCCCAACTGAATGCGCCACAGCCTTTACCGCCCCGCCCACACAACACGCACAAGGGCAGTTTTGGCGATGTAGCGATTATTGGCGGCGCGGTGGGAATGTCGGGTGCGGCGTTGTTAGCGGGGATGGCGGCGTTGCACGGCGGAGCAGGTCGGGTTCTGGTAGGGTTGTTGGATAGGGAAAGTGCGGCACTTTTACTCGCTGCGCAACCCGAACTGATGCTGCGTCACCCGCACGACGTGATAACGCACCATGCGACCACCATCGTAGCGGGATGCGGCGGTGGGACAAGCATTTGCGCGTTATTGCCCTCCATTTTGGAACACGCCCAAAAACTGGTTTTGGATGCCGATGCACTCAATGCCATTGCACACGATGCCGCCTTACAAAAGCAACTGTGCGCCCGACCAGCGCATAGCACCGTGCTAACACCGCATCCACTGGAAGCCGCACGGTTGCTGGGAATGCGCGTAACCGAAGTTCAAGCAAATCGTTTACAGGCGGCGCAAACGCTGGCTAACCGCTTTGCGTGTGTGGTGGTGTTAAAGGGTTCGGGCAGCATCATCGCCACGCCTGCATCGTTACCGGATAGCCAACCGCGCATCAACCCGACGGGCAATGCACGGCTGGCAGCAGCAGGAACGGGCGATGTGCTGGCGGGTTTGATTGGCGCGTCCCTCGCGGTGGGGTTGGATGCGCAGCGTGCGGCGTGCTGGGCGGTTTTTCGGCATGGCGAGGTAGCCGATCAATGGAATGAATCGCGCACCCTCACGGCACGGGAATTGGCGCGGCGTTGATCCAAATCGCTGCCGCCATGCGCCCGCATTCTTTTTCACGGCGGTAGGAAAAAAATTGGTCGGGGTTCGACACCGTACACCATGCACGGCTACCGTCATTGCCAAAAATGGCGTGGTTCGGTATGCCTGCCGCTTGCAAACGCCAACGCGCCAATCCTGCTAAATCTGCCATCCATTTTTTTGCCGCACTTTTTTCCGCATGGATTACGGGCGTAAAAAATGGTTGTGTTTCGGGCTGGTGCGCGGTGAAGGCAAGGCGGACTTCGTCGCCCACCTCGAACGCGGTTTTTCCAATGCACGGGCCTAGCCAAGCGATAAGGTCGGAGGCTACCCCATTCGCGGCACGGTATGCGCTACGGGCTTGTTCCACCACGCCAATGCCTTGATGACCCGCCAATCCGCGCCACCCCGCGTGCAATGCCGCCACCCAAGTGCCTTGGGTATTGCACAACAAAATCGGCAAACAATCTGCCACTCGCACCACGCAGGCGGTATGCAGATGGTCGGTACACGAGCCATCGGCTTCTGCATTCAGGGCGATGTGGTGGCTGTGGTTATCTAGCGACACCACCTTGGTTCCATGCACCTGATGCAGCCATACCGCCCGCGCCCCTTCGGTTGCCGCCACGTTATCAACCACCGCCGTATGACCGTGGCGCGTGCTGCACAAGGCGCGAATATGACGGGGGGCATTCCACTGGGGGGTTAGATAGGGTGATGAGTGCATGGCGGCAAGCAATTCGCTATTTTATTATTTATCATTCATCAGGTGAGAAAGCAGGCTTCTTTTGAGCTGCTTATAAACCGGACTGGCGACAATTTTCATACCGCCTTTTTGGTATTCTAAAAAGTTCTTGGTATCATCCAAAGCATAATCTTTTTTGGTTTCATAATCCAAGCGGAATACTTTGATATTGGGGCGTTTTTGTTGCACATACCAGCCCGCCATTTCTTGGATGGTGGTGGATTCATCCCGTGCTTGGTTTAATAAGAAGCGAATCGTTTGACCGATGTCAGACATTTCATTGGCATTATCATACGGCGTGGAACGGGTTTTATTACCAGTTCCAAGTGAAACGATGATCACCTCCTCGTCATTATTCCCCCAATTTTTAGCCAGTATCTCATTCAATACAAAGTTTAAGGTACAGTTTTGTGTACCTTGACCGCCGTCTTGAAATACTGCGCCTTTGCGTTTGAGCATCACAGGCGGTGTATCGTTATTTTTTAACTGCCATTCATAGTGGGGTGCGGATATTTTTCCGAAATAATAAGCCGCTGATAAGGCCGACCACGCGATGGCATCGCTTAAACGAATATCCCTATCGGCTTTATCGTTCGATTTAATAAAATGGGTTCGGCGGCTGCATAGATTGTAAGCCGTCGTCATCAACATCGTTTTATAGGGTAAATCGCCGAGTGTGGTACTCTTGCTTTTATCGGCAGAATGTTGTTCTAAAATGCGATTCAACACCGCGACAAAATCCCCACGCCGAAATTTGGGCTGGAGGAAACGGGTTAAAAATAAATTTTTGCTTTTATTAAATAACCGAATACCATCTTTGCGGTAAAAGAAATAAATCTCCCGCGCCGGAACGCCTGCCGCTACCAAGCCAGAAATAATCGCACCCGTGCTGGTTCCGCAGCACATGTCGAAAATATCACGTAACAACAAATTGGAATTGCCGGTTTCTTTTTGGAGTGACAACTCCAATTGCGCCAGAACTAGGGCTGGCGTAGCCCCCAGAATTCCACCGCCGTCTATTTGCAAAATGAATCGGGTTGGCATGGTTTTCGATGGTTCTCGAAGTGTGTTGAAGAGAGTTAAAAAAGAATGCTAGTCTACTGTAAAGCCCTAGAATCCACGTTCCCGATTTTTTTACCTCCCTTTTATGGAGTTTTTGCCATGACAGCACCTTCCTCCCCCCACGTTATGAACACTTACGGGCGCTTGCCTGTCGCCTTGTCGCATGGTCGAGGCTGCCGCGTGTGGGACGTGAACGGACGTGAATATCTGGACGCGCTCGGTGGGATTGCCGTGAATACACTGGGACACAACCACCCGCAACTGGTTGCCGCGCTGCAAGACCAAGTCACCAAGCTGATTCACACCTCCAACTACTACCACATCCCTTTGCAGGAAGAATTGGCGCGTTTGTTGGTTGAGCGTTCCGGTATGGAGAACGTATTTTTCTGCTCCACTGGTTTGGAAGCGAACGAGGCGGCGCTCAAAATGGCACGCAAGTTCGGGCACGATAAAGGTATCGAACGCCCGGAAGTCGTGGTGTACGAAAAAGCCTTCCACGGGCGTTCCATCGCTACGTTGAGCGCAACCGCCAATCCCAAAGTCCACGCCGGATTTACGCCGCTGTTGGAAGGATTTATCCGCATTCCCGCCAATAACATCGAAGCGCTGAAAGCCGCCACCGAAAACAATCCGAACGTGGTAGCCGTGTTCTTTGAAGCGATTCAAGGCGAAGGCGGAATCAACGCCATGCACCTCGATTATTTGCGCGATGTACGCCAGTTGTGCGATGAGCGCGATTGGCTCTTGATGATCGACGAAGTGCAATGCGGCATGGGTCGTACCGGCAAATGGTTTGCGCACCAATGGGCGGGCATTGTGCCGGACGTGATGCCGTTGGCGAAGGGACTGGGCAGCGGCGTTCCCGTAGGCGCGGTGGTGGCGGGTAAAAAAGCGGCGAACATCTTTGTGCCGGGCAATCACGGCAGCACGTTTGGCGGCAATCCGCTGGCGATGCGGGCGGGCGTGGAAACCATCCGCGTGATGGAAAATTTGAACCTGTTGGCGAATGCCGAAACCGTGGGCAATCACCTGAAAAAGGCGCTGGAAACCGCATTAGCCGCCGAAATTGCCAGCGGTTTGGTCAAAGAAGTGCGCGGACAGGGTTTGATGCTGGGCATTGAACTCGCCAAACCCTGCGGCATCTTGGCGCAGCACGCACTGGATGCTGGGTTGCTGATTAGCGTGACCGCCGATACCGTGGTGCGCTTGGTTCCGCCGCTGATTGTGACGGTTGCCGAAGCCGATGAAATCGTCGCGTTGCTGTGTCCCTTGATTCGTAATTTTGTAACCGAAGGTGTATCACTATGAGTTCCCTTTATGCTGGTGTACCCAGCACCCAGCCCCAAGGAGCACCCCCCGTGCGTCATTATTTGCAGTTTTCCGATTTCAGTGCCGACGAATACCAATATCTTTTAGAGCGCTCGGCTTTTATCAAACAAAAATTCAAAACTTTCACGCGCCACCATACGCTGGTGGATCGCACGCTGGCGATGATTTTTGAAAAAGCCTCCACCCGCACGCGCGTGAGTTTTGAAGCGGGTATGTACCAAATGGGCGGCAGCGTGGTGCATTTGACGACCGGAGACAGCCAACTGGGACGCGCCGAACCCATCGAAGACAGCGCCCGCGTCATCAGCCGCATGACCGATATTGTGATGATTCGCACCTACGAACAAAGTAAATTAGAACGCTTTGCCGAATTTTCGCGCGTGCCGGTTATCAACGGCTTGACCAACGAGTTTCACCCCTGCCAAATTTTGGCGGATATTTTCACGTACATCGAACATCGCGGCTCCATCGCCGGAAAAACGGTGGCATGGGTCGGCGACGGCAACAATATGGCGAATACGTGGCTGCAAGCGGCATCCATCCTCGGATTCCATCTGCGCGTCAGCACGCCCAGCGGCTACGGCGTGAATGAAGCCATTGCCAAAACCTCCACCAATGCAGGTGGGATGGGCGCTGG